>NZ_JACVZJ010000029.1:0-26822 GCF_017151945.1 Staphylococcus sp. EG-SA-10 | reverse complement strand
AGGAGAAAAAAAGAAGACAACCAAGCCCAATAATGGACTGGCCGCCTAATAATAAAAACTCTAAAAGTTGTAATTTAAAATAGTTCTTTAAATTATATACCCACCACATTTGGTGGAGAACCTAAAAGAATAGATTCGAAGAAAACTTCCATTGGTTATGCTGTTAACGTATAGATGCTAATGTAATCTGAACGCCGTATCATTTGGCGTTCAACATTACATGCACCTTTACAACATACATGCCAATGGAAGTTTTTTAGTCTCGTAATAATGTTTCCTGATATTTTAACTTTTTAATAATACTTCTAATCGTTAATAAACCTACAATATAGAAAATGAGTACAACATAGAATAACGTCATATGTTTTATAATAAATGTCACTGAAAACACAGTACAAATAACAAACATCAATCTATATAAAAACTGTTCATACCCTTTGATTACCTTCTCTTCAGGTACAGGCCACACTTGAGGCCATAAGCCATATGCTTGTTGAGAATAAAATTGTGCCATTTGTAACAATATAATATATACAAATAAACACCCAATAATTGCTGTCACTAATGGATATGATAACCAAACCATAAGTAAAACTGCAATAATTACTAATCTAAAGATAATATTAAATGCGTCTCTCCCTCTTATAAAGCTTCTAATAAATAAGAATAAATACATCGCATTAGAGTTAAATTTACTACCCTTTGGAACTGGTAAAAGTATATCTAGAAAACTTCTTCTGACTGCAGATTCCTTCAAATGTTTTACATCGGTGAACATATTAACAAATTTATAATAATTCATATGATGTCGATGTTCGATTGCAATCATTTTCTCCCAAGGATACAAAAAGCCAGGTTTATATTTTTTAACTAAAAATTCTATTAACACAGGCAAAGCAACCATCACAAATACGATGTACCATTTTGGAGCTAATAGTAAGTAATATGTTAGAGCAAAGATGATGAATGATATTAAATTAACTTGCCATGTTTTAAGTCCCGATTGATACCATTGCCATCTTAAGCGTAAACCAACATATGGAAAAATTAACGCACTGACTCCAAAACAAATATAAAATGTCACATTATGTTGATTAATATTGTAAAACAACGGGAACATTACAATAACAATAATGAGTTGGATTAATATGCGCGCAAAGTAACTATATAAAATCGCATGGCGCATAAATTGAGACATGTGTTTTTCAAATGGTAATAAAAAGATTTTATCCGCTTCTTTTAGGAGTGGTCGCATTGGAAAAATGGATGTCAACGCAACAATCACTGCTGCTATTAATGCAAAATTGATATTCGTTGGAATATGTTTTAACCATTCACCATATCCAAAAATAAATGCACCCAGCAAAATAAGTAAAAAGACCATGAAATGACCATTAAATATAAACTTATTATAATAATTTTTCTCTTTACGAAGGGCATGTAATCTTTTATTAAATAATGTGGTCGCTTGGTTACGCATGTACATCTCCACCTTGCGTCACATGAATATATATATCGTCTAACGTTTGATTATGTAAGCCAGTTTGTTGTCTCAATGCTTCTAAATCTCCAAATGCAACGACTTCACCTTCGTCTAGTATGATAAAACGATCACAATAACGTTCAGCTGTTGCTAAAATATGTGTACTCATTAGAACGGTTCTACCTTCATTTTTCTTTTCAACCATTAAATCTAACATGGATTGAATTCCTAATGGATCTAGACCAAGGAATGGTTCGTCTATAATATACAATTCGGGATTAACGATAAACGCACAAATAATCATGACTTTTTGTTTCATCCCCTTAGAAAAATGACTCGGAAAAACTTTCAATTCATTTTCTAAACGGAATGTCTTTAATAATGGCATTGCTCGATTCATCGCTTCATCACGATCAATATCATATGCCATTGCTGTCATCTCAATGTGTTCCTCTAATGTGAGTTCTTCATAAATAACCGGTGATTCCGGAATATAAGATAACTTTCTTCTATAAGCCTCTATGTCATCATTAATGTTGATATCTGAAATTGATAGAGATCCTTCCATAGGTGTAAGCAATCCTAGCATATGTTTAATCGTTGTACTCTTACCAGCGCCATTAAGGCCAATAAGTCCAACGATTTCGCCTTTGTTTAATTCAAAATTTATATCTTTAATTACAGGGCGTTTTCCATATCCACCTGTAAGCTGTTCTACTTTAACTGTCATAAGGCACCTCCATGACTTATATTGTACCAAAAATTATAAAATGCTCATATTAAATACACATGTCCTAATATCGAATTTTTAGCGACAATGTTATAATGAATGGTAATACAAGTTGAAAAGGAGTGTAGTCATCATGTCAGAAACAATTTTCGGCAAAATTTTAACTGGAGAAATTCCTAGCTTTAAAGTATATGAAGACGATTATGTCTATGCCTTTTTAGATATATCACAAGTTACTAAAGGACATACGTTATTAATTCCTAAAAAAGCTTCTGCTAATATCTTTGAAACTGATGAAGAAACAATGAAACATATCGGTGCAGCTTTACCTAAAGTAGCAAATGCTATTAAGCGTGCATTTAATCCTGATGGTTTAAACATTATTCAAAATAATGGTGAGTTTGCAGATCAATCTGTATTTCATATTCATTTCCACTTAATTCCTCGATATGAAAATGATATTGATGGATTTGGTTATAAGTGGGAAACACATGAAGATATTTTAGATAACGATGCAAAACAACAAATTGCTGAACAAATTCAAGCACAATTTTAAATGTATGCTTAATCTAAGCTCGAACGGGTATAATATGATTAATATTATAACAATTGCGTTTGAAGTGATAACATCAAGGTTAGCAATTTTAAACAAAATGAGTTATCAAGATAACAGATGTTAAAAGTGAGGAGAATATAAATGAAAGCATCACGCATTCTATTCGGTATCGGTGTTGGCGTAGCAGCTGGTTTTGTAGTTGCACTTCAAGGACGAGACGACAAAAGTGTCAAGAACAACACAATCGATCGTACTGCCCCTACTGGTTCAAAATCAGAACTACAACGTGAATTTGAAACGATTAAACAAAGTTTTAATGACATTTTAAACTATGGTGTTCAAATTAAAAACGAAAGTGCGGAATTTGGTAGTTCAATTGGTGGTGAAATTAAGTCATTACTTGGAAACTTCAAATCTGACATCAATCCTAATATTGAACGTTTACAGTCACACATCGAAAATTTACAAAATCGTGGCGAGGATATTGGAAACGAAATTTCTAAGTAGCACGTTACGTTCTCGATCACAACTATTTTTATTAGTAACAGCATATTTATTTTTTAAAATTAAATGCCAAATAAAAGAGATGACATTAGAAATTAGATATTTCTTGTCATCTCTTTTTTATAACTCAAATGAACTTTTGTATACAAATTACAGGAAGACGTTGTTTGTAGTGATTTCCCCTTAAATCATATTTATGAATTGATTGAAAACATTGCTTAGGATTCATTGTATTATCCTCGCACTTTGATTACGCTTTACTTAAATCATTATCGACAAACAACATACTTATATTTTCATTGAGCCGAATCTCATATACACATTACATATACCTTACTTGTACAAATTATTAATCTGGTGTTTATTATAATTACATATCACTATATTTTTAGCATTTGTATGACTTAGTTAGTCAAAAGATGCTTTTGCATATGCCCTGCCATATCCATTTTTTATATTATCCAAGTTTTCAAATACTCATGTCACACGCGCCTTTTTCATAAGTAATGCTTTATTAGCAAGAATATGTGTTCGCAGAAATTTGTTCTGCATTCTACTTCTACGCTAGTCAATCAGACAATTTTACCAATCCCCACTTTCGCGTTTCAAATCAAACAATACGTCGCCCCTTTCTTCATATATAACAATTCTTCTAACATGATATGTTACTATTGAATTACTGAACCTGAGTTAGTTATAATCTAACTTATATTGAAAAGAGATGAGGCGTAAGATATGTTTTTATGTAAAAGACAAATTGATATCAATGCACGATTTGGTTTGCCTAGAATTGCATTTATGAGTGCAGTTGCAACCATCATTATGTTTTTAGTTAGTTATGAAGTAATGTATTTTTTATCTAATACGCCATTATCAGATAGACATTTTCTCATCTTTTTATTACTTGTATTTATGACGTATCCATTACATAAAAGTATACATTTATTATTTTTCTTACCATATAGAAAATCTTTTAAAGTTCATAAGTTGACTAAAAGAAAATGGCTTATATTCTATAATACCTACGTCAATCAACCTGTACACAAATTTTATTTTTGCATTAATTTAATATTGCCGTTAATTATCTTATCTGCAATGTTCGTTTATCTAACAATTTCATTCCCGCAATATGGACATTATTTTATGTTCTTATTGGCATTGAATTTCGGCATTTCCATTACAGATTTATTATATTTAAAAATAATTATATTTTCTAATTATGGACAATATATAGAAGAACATAGTACAGGTATTAATATTTTGAAAAAAATTAAAAATCCATATCATTTATAACAAAATAATTATAGCAAGGTGTTATTATTTGTTTTTAGGCTATGTAATAGCTTACAATCAAATGTATATAGACCTTGTTTTTTTATTTTCATCAATTTCTACCCCTAAACCTAATGCTCTAGTCTGATGTCATGGGTTATTGATTGGTGATAATATAAAACTATGTTATATTCACGATGATTAACTTACAAAGGAGTTTCAACTATGAAGATGATAAACAAATTAATCGTTCCGGTAACAGCTAGTGCTTTATTATTAGGCGCTTGTGGCGCTAGTGCCACAGACTCTAAAGAAAATACATTAATTTCTTCTAAAGCTGGAGATGTAACAGTTGCAGATACAATGAAAAAAATCGGTAAAGATCAAATTGCAAATGCATCATTTACTGAAATGTTAAATAAAATTTTAGCTGATAAATATAAAAATAAAGTTAATGATAAGAAAATTGACGAACAAATTGAAAAAATGCAAAAGCAATACGGTGGTAAAGATAAATTTGAAAAGGCCCTTCAACAGCAAGGTTTAACAGCCGATAAATATAAAGAAAATTTACGTACTGCTGCTTATCATAAAGAATTACTATCAGATAAAATTAAAATCTCTGATTCTGAAATTAAAGAAGACAGCAAGAAAGCTTCACACATTTTAATTAAAGTTAAATCTAAGAAAAGCGACAAAGAAGGCTTAGATGATAAAGAAGCGAAACAAAAAGCTGAAGAAATTCAAAAAGAAGTTTCAAAAGATCCAAGTAAATTTGGTGAAATCGCTAAAAAAGAATCAATGGATACTGGTTCAGCTAAAAAAGATGGCGAATTAGGTTATGTTCTTAAAGGACAAACTGATAAAGATTTTGAAAAAGCACTATTTAAACTTAAAGATGGTGAAGTATCAGACGTTGTTAAATCAAGCTTTGGATATCATATTATTAAAGCTGATAAACCAACAGACTTTAACAGTGAAAAACAAAGCCTGAAAGAAAAATTAGTCGATCAGAAAGTACAAAAAAATCCAAAATTATTAACTGATGCATACAAAGATCTATTAAAAGAATACGATGTTGACTTTAAAGATCGTGATATTAAATCAGTTGTCGAAGATAAAATCTTAAACCCTGAAAAACTTAAACAAGGTGGCGCAAAAGGCGGACAATCCGGCATGAGCCAATAACACAAAACCGAGCGACCGTGGTTCAAAAATCATACCACGGCCGCTCGGTTTTATCGCATTAAAAATCGGACAGATGAGCTCATGTTTCAGTATACTCATCTGTCCGATATCTTTTAATTCTTAATCGAGTGATTCAGGATTGTAGAATCTACGATTTTCAAGACCAAATATTTTATCTGTAAACTGACCCTTGTCAGTTTTTTTATAAGCCTTTTCAAACATATTCATTCTAGCATCGATATTATCAATATAGCATAAAATTTCTGCTTCTTTTAAGTATGGCAGTTTTGGCGAACCATACTCTAACTTACCATGATGAGATAAAATCATATGTCTTAACAACATGATTTCTTCTCCTTCAATGTTCAATTCACGAGCTGCTTCAACTACTTCATCACTCGCAATCGAGATGTGTCCTAATAAGTTACCTTCGACTGTATACGACGTCGCAACAGGACCACTTAATTCTCTAACTTTACCAATATCATGCAAAATAATACCACTATATAACAAACTTTTGTTTAACAATGGATAAATGTCACAAATTGATTTTGCAATACGTAACATCGTTAATACATGATAGCTTAAGCCACTCGCAAAGTTATGATGATGAGAACTAGCAGCTGGATATGTGTAAAATCGTTCTTGATATTTTTTCAATAAATGACGTGTGATACGTTGTAAATTAGCATTTTCAATATCTAGCAAATAATGAGAAATCTCTTCTTGTATTTCTGCCGGTGATAAAGGTGCACCATCTACAAATTGTTCTGTTTTTAATTGATCTTCAGTTGTCGCTAGTCTAATTTGGTTGACTTTCATCTGTTTATTTCCGCGATAGTTTATGATGTCACCTTTAACATGTACAATTTCTTCAGGCTTGATTGTTGCCATATCATTTTTTGTAGCCGTCCAAAATTTCGCTTCAATTTCACCACTTTTATCTTGCAAATGTAATGTCATATAATCTTTACCTTGTGCTGTTACACCCTGTGTAGCTTTATGCACTAAGAAAAAGTGATCAACTGAATCTCCGGGATTTAGATTCTCTATATTTCTCATCGTTTCCCGCCTTCCTCTATTTTGTTTAATGTAATCACTTCTTTTGATGGAACAATATTATCTTTTACACATGTAAAGTATAGTACTTGATAGTGTTCTGATAATGATCGTAAATAATTCAACATTTTTTCAGTACGTTTTTTATCAAAATGAACAAATGCATCATCAACAATTAATGGGAACGGATAATATGGTCGTAGTACCTTAATTAAACTGATACGTAAAGCTACATAAAGTAATTCTTTTGTAGATTGGCTTAGTTCAACAGGATCATATAATTGACCATTAACATGTTTAACCGTAATTGAATCTTCATTATAGTTAATCATCGTATATCTGCCATCTGTTAAATGCTTCAATATTTCTACCGCTTCATTAATAACTTGAGGCAAACGTTTATCTTTAATTTGTTTAATGTGTTCATCAACTAAACTTTGTAAATAACTTAAACTTGCCCAATCTTTTGCGATATCATTAAGTTGATTTTTAAGACTGTGATATTCATGTCTCAAATTAGCAAGCGTTGTATCAGTTTCCATGTGATTGATTTGTGCACTTAAATCACTGACTTGTGCTTGCATTTCAAGATATTGCTCATTGTATTCGTCAACTTGAGTAGCCAATAAATGATCTTCTTCTTCAAGTTGTGCTGTTGTTTTTTCACTTAAACTAGAACTTAATTCATAAGAATAGTTTTGGTTCTCAAGATATTTAGTTAAATCATTAAAACGACTCAAATTACTAGTATAAGTTTGGTAATCTTCATGATGTTGGTAAAAATCTTCTTCAGTACCAACATTGATAAAATCGAATAGTGCTGTAATTTCTTTATTATTTTCTTCTAATTGAGCATTTAAATGATTTAATTCATTTGTAACAAGTTTGGTATTTTCAGCATTAATACGCCATTTTTCATTCGTGTCTTCAGCTGATTTCAACCATTGTTGCACATCGTGGAATAAAGATAATTTGTTGAAATAAACAAATTGTGATTTTGTAACAGCTTCAGCATGATTGTAGAATGTATCTAATTCTTGAACCAATTGCTGGCGTTGTTGATTTAAATCACTGATATGTTGATCTAATGCTTTAATATTCGCCATTGTAGAAATACTATCAACAATTAAATCATTTGAAATTTTAGATGATAAGTATAATTCATCCTTAACGTTTTCAACTGTCGATTGCAATTCATCATGACGCCCTTTCGCATCATTTAAACGACCTTCAATATACTGACGTTTCTCTTCTAAAATATCTTTATTTTTCAAAGCTTGTTGCCAGTGATCACGAATGCGATATTGCTCATCAAGATCAAAATCTAAGTCATAGTTTTCATCTAAAATGGCTAGTTGTGCTTTAATTTCTTCGATTTCATCTGTGATGGCCTCGCTATAATCTACTTCTTTTGATTTAGACATGATGATACCGATAACAAATACTAAAGTTAATACTGCGAAAATAATACCAAACAACATGTTGTTTGAAATAAATGAGAAGGCAGTTAAACCAATACCTACTAATGTTAAAAGAATAAACGTTGTTCGTAACAATTTTTGACGTTTTTGTTTTTCTTGTTGCTCAATTTCGAAACGTTCTTTCAATTTGCTATACAAGTTCTCTTTTTCGTTTAATTCAATGACTTGTTGTGAGTATTCTTTTTTCTTTTCAAAAGTCTCTTCAGGAACTATTTTTTCTTCAACAGAATCTAGTTCGCTATGAACCGCATTATCTTCGATTTTATTTTCTTCTAAACTACGTTCTAATTGCTTAATGTATGCCGCTTGTTCTTGTTTATTCTTGATTTGCTCACTGACATAACTTTTCATTGCCTCTGAACTATCTACGTCATGATGCGTTTCAGACCAACCAATATTTGCTTGCAATTCATCTTTATCACGTTGTTTATTCGCAATATCCTTTTCGATTGCAGTAAGTTCAAATTCTTTATTTTTAATTTCATTTTCTTGTTGATTCAAACTAATGAAGGCGTCAATATCAGATTGTTTAACCGGCTCTAATTGAGTCGCTTCTTCTTTAAGTTGAGCTAAACGCTCATTTCTTAAACCAATATCTCTTTCTAACGATTGCTTATGCGCTCGTGCTTTTTCGTAACGATCCACACCTTTTTCTGGAAAAGTGATTGGCTCAATATTTAACTGTTGTTCTAGAGACTTCCATTCTTGTGAATGATCATGTAAAGCAACCTCTTTTTGTTTTTCTTCATGCATTTTTGATAATTGATTTAAATTATGCTTTAAATTCTCTAATCGACGTGATGATTTATCTCGATCATCTACTAAGCGATGATATGTTTCTAGTTTAGCTTCTTCTTCACGAATTTGACTTTCTAGTTGTTTTAATTGCTCAATTTGTTGATTAATGATTGGATTTTTACCTGATTTTTTATATAATTCATCTTTTTTACGATTAATAACTTCGCGCATTGACGTGAATTCAGTTGATCCTAAAGCCCCTGCTTGTAATAAATAATCTTGCAATTGTTTTTCATTTAGATTTCTATGAATGTCTTGAAGCCCTAGTACATCAAATGAAAAGATACCTTGATATGTCTTTTTAGAAATATAATTAAGTTTCTTTTGTAACCAAGCATCATCACGCACAGCACCATTAGGTAAATATACTTTCACATCACCTTGAGCACTGCCTTTAATTCGTTCAACTTCAATCTCTAAGCCATCATCAAGAATAAGTACTAATTTACCACCGTATTGGTTACCTAGACGTGGTTCTAGTCTTGGCTCTTTAGACTTTTTAGTTGGAAAACCAAATAATATAGAATGGATGAATGCTTGAATCGTCGATTTACCCGCTTCATTTTCACCAAAAATTTCAGTGAAGTTTTTATTAAATTCAATTTTACGTTGAACAAATTGACCGTAACCATAAATTTCAAGTGATTTAATTATCATTTTGTTCACCTCTCATTTCAGCTTTTAATATTTCTTCAGCACGATTAACTAATGCTGTATGGTCGAATGTTCCATAATCGTCTAGGAACTTAGATGCCCTTGGATTTAAATATAAGTCTGACATCGCTTTATCAAAAACAGTTTGATCGACTAATAATTCCGCTGAAAATTCATTAACTAAAGGTGATTCATCATTTTGTGCATATTGTATTTTTAACTCATCAATATATACAAATTGATTTTCGTTTTCTTCATAATCTGTAATCATTTCTTCAACTTGTAATAAATCTTGAGGTGAAATTAATGTCTCACTATTAATAACAAGCGTTAAACGATAAAAGGCTTTTCCTTCTTCTCTCACTTGTTCTTTAAAGCTTTGAATGACCTCGTATAAGCCTTGCTTAGATGTCTTATCCGTTTCAATAGTTGCTTCTTCAAATCTAATATACTGTGTAGGATAAAATTTAGTTTTTAATTTTAAGTGGTCACCCTCGATTAATAAGCAACCTTTTTCACCTTGCTCATTAAAATGTCTACCTTGAATATTACCTGAATAGTTAATTACAGGCATATCACTTAATTGTTGACGTTCATGTATATGACCTAAAGCCCAATAATGATACAATTTACTGTTTAAATCTTCTAAAATGAACTCGGTATATCTTTCGTTAACAGAAGATTTACTGTACGTACCATGCAAGACACCAATATGTATGCCTTTTTGGCCTTGACTTGACGGATATTCATCAATCTTGTTCTCATAACTTGCTCTATTTTCATAACTAAATCCGTGAATATAAATTGTTTCACCAGATTTAGTAATTGCTTCATACGTCTCAACTTTATTTGAAAATACAGAAACATTATCTGGCCAGTTTGATGAAATCTTTGATGATAATGGGTCGTGATTACCATGACAAACATAAACAAAGATTTGTTCATTTTGTAAACGTTCAAATTGCTGTTTTAAGAAAATTTCAGCACGTAATGTTCTGTTTTCACTATCAAATAAATCACCCGCGATAATTACAAAATCAACATCTTGTTGTAATGCAATATCTACAATGTTTTTAAAACTTTCATAAGCACTTTTTTGAACATCCTCAAAAATTTTAGGGCTTATATGACTCTTAGATTTGAAAGGACTATCTAAATGTAAATCCGAACAATGAATAAATTTAACCATACATCCATATCTCCTTAATTAAAGGTTCTAACATCAATTTTGCAAAATCCAACTATACAAAGCATTCTAATCACTATATTCATACTTATAGGTGTAGTGATTCATTAGCTGATTTATTAAAACCAGTCGCCATTTTTATTTTTATTTCGTTAAAAAATTATTATCTACACAATAATAAAGTGCTTTAGTCAAATCGTGATGTTTTATTTATTAACAAGTTTATTATTTCTTCATTTTACCATAATACGCTTCATATCGTCGATGAACATATGAAATTGAGACACATTTATAACAGTTTAAAATTTTATTTGTAGCGTACGCTAATTTTTTTCAAAAATTTAAGTCGGAAATGCAATTTCCGTAGTTGTTAACACCACTAGTGAACCAACTGACACATTAACGATTTACACGTTTACTCTACTAGTTCTGCTCGACATTAATCACCAATTAGAAGCTAAATGTCAAAACTATCATTGCACTTAATACGCCAAACATTTTCAGACCGTTCTTAATGAGTCATTAAAAGTGAAACACTTTTCCATCAGTCCGATACATGACCGAACTAATAGTATTATGTTGAAAACTTTACACTCCAAAATGCAAAAAAGAAGTTAGGACACGCTTACTAGCCTAACTTCCGGTACTGAACGCATCTGGCCAATTTGACATAGAAACTCTAACTTCTGTTATCAAAACTAAAAAAACTACCCACAAAGTCTCGGACTCTGTCGGCAGTCTATTCCCCTATTTAAAGGATTAAAAATATTATTTTAATATTAGTCAGCGTAAATTTCGTCTAATGGTTTAACGATAATTTGGTTGATTTCTTGGAATACTTGACTCATTTTTTGTTCAGCATTCATTAATGCAGAGATGTTTTCATCTTTTTCAATTGCTTGCGCTTGTTCTTGCGCTTTTTGTAAATCTTCTTCAGCAATTTCTTCACCTTGCATTTGTTTTTGTTGGAAGTTAATTTGAGTTTCACGGAACTCGTCGAATAACTTTTTAGATTCTTCGTTAGCTTTTACATTAGCGAATGCTTCTTTGATTGCTTTGTATTCTTCGCTTTCTCTTAAAGCTTGTTCTAATTGATTTGCATAATCATATAAATTTACTGCCATGGTTATAGCACTCCTTTGTTGTGATGTTTATTAAAACGTTCGATATTACTTTACCACATCTCGCTTTTTTAGACAAAGATTGCAACCAAACCTTGGAAAAATCCAATAATACCACCTAAAATGAAACCTAATGACATAATCAACTTTAGTTCTTTGTTAGCAATTTCTATAATTAATTTTTCAATATAATCTAAGTCAAACGTATTAATTTGTTCTTCAATTAATCCTCGTAAGTCCACTTTTTTCATAATTGTAGATAAGTGAATCGATAATTGTTCAATGATTAAATTTGCTAATTTGCTAGAGAGTTGACCTTCTAAATAATCAACGAATTGAGGCATTAACGTAACCACTGGTTTATTCGCTTGTTTGCTTGCATATGTTGTTACATACATTGATAGATTTTCAGCGATTTCATTAAACTGCGACGCATCTAACAGTTCATTCAATGGTTTATCTTTAAAAGTTTGATATTCATTGGTAATTAACGATGTCACAATTGCTCTTGCTTTAGGATGAGATGTTAAACGTATAAGTTCTTGTTGAATTCGATCTGCAATGCTCTCTTTTGTCATAAACATTTGCAACATACCAATTAACTTACCTTTCTCATTGAAAAAAGTATCCAACATATCATTAATATCTTGTGTGCCTTTTGCAGATGATAAATAATTTCTTGCACGATCACATAATAAGTCTGTTGCGTTATCTACATGCTGATCTAAAAATGTTACAAGTTGATTTGGCAATAAAGATGCTATTGTTTGGTTTTGATGATTTGTATAATAATTATTCAATTGTGATGCAATATATTGATTTCCATTAGTTTGTAATACTTGTTCTAAATCAATATCGATTTGAGAAGTAATTTGTTTTATTGACAATTGATCTTTCGTCAACTTTTGTAACTGCTGTTGAATCATAGATTCTATTGCTTGCTGTGATTGCTCGCTTTTTAATTTTTCATTAATTAAAGTTTCTGTAAGCAAATGCTCTTCAATCACTTGGCCAATTTTAGTTGCAATTTCTTCGCGTCTTTTCGGTATTAAACCTGGTGTAAATGGGACTCTAAATTTAAATATATAGTATGGTTTAAAGGGGTGAAACAGCATTCTAATTGCAATTACATTAGTAATGCCACCAATTATCGCCCCTACTACAATCATAAATATGATAATAAATAGTGCATTCATAATTTTGACTCCTTTGTGACAACATAGTTATTCATTATACCACTATTTTTATTTTTTAATTCATTAATCATTTCACTTTCTGCTCAATTTATTATTAGTTTACATACAAAAAGCGATGCCTCACCTCTCGAAACAGGTGTGTTACATCGCTTTTATTATTTATTAAAAGTATATAGGCCTAGATATGTACTAATTCTTCTTTAGCATTTCTGTTAAAGTATGTTTCAGCTTCTCTCATTTTAGAAGTACCGAAAATTGGTTGGTTATCTGGATTTAATACACGATAAATATTGCTTACTTTGTTACTTTGTAAAATGTACCCATTACGAGTCTCAATGTTATTCCAATAAATATCACTTGTTGGTGCATGGTTTGGATATGCACAGTGATTTCTTGAAATTGTTTGAACGATTTCTAATGGATCACAGCCAAATGTACTGTTTAATACTTCAGAGTCTCTGAATAATGCACAAATTGAAATACAAGTTGTCCAGTTTGGTAATACTCTCTCTTTTTCGATTTGTACTAAAGTCTTTTTAGAAAGTCCAATTGTTTGCGCCATAGTATCTTGCGTATAACCAGCCTCTATACGAACCATTTTAAATTTTGTTTGAATTAAATCTGTAAAACTCTGTCTATCCATTCTGTTATCTACCTTTCTGTTTGGGGAATTTTATCCGGACACAAGAAATTGCAATAATACACATTTCTTGAAACACAGATTACATCTTAATATATTTTTAATAAAATGAAAAGAGTCAATTTCACATTTGTATTAAATTTTGATCAAGTCAACAAGAGTTAAGTTTACTTTATAATGAAGCGAAAGTAAACGAAGTAAAATTTTATGCATAATCACTAGATTTGATAAAACTTACACTTTTATAATGATATCAAATTTACAAAGAAAACTGTATAATAAACCCTATCGCTATAAAAAAATCATCAAAATCAGATTAAAAATTGTCTATTTTTCGACAAATATTTAAAAGCTCATTCTAAATCAACTTATTTTCCATTGCATAAATTGCTGCTTGTGTACGATCGCTAACTTGTAATTTACTAAATATATGACTGACATGTGTTTTAATTGTTTTTTCAGATACAAATAAAGTTTCTGCTATCTCTTTATTTGTTTTACCTTTAACCATTTCACGTAACACTTCAATTTCTCTCTTTGACAACTTATTCGTGTAGTGTGGTTTTTGGCTAACTGTTTCGAATACATCTTGTGCCTTAGGATGTATCATTTTTTCACCGTTCATAACTCGTCTAATAGTTTCAATTAATTGCTGAGGCTCAACGTCTTTCATTTCATAACCATCAGCACCTTTATTGATTGCTGAAATTACATGTTCATCATCAACATAACTTGTTAATACCAAAACTTTAATATCCGGATAATGTGCCTTAATATATTCCGTAATTTCAATACCATTCATGCCAGGCATCACTAAATCTAATAGCACAATATCAGGGTGCTCATGCTCTTTTAAATATTCTAAAAATGTTTCTCCATCTGCAAAGTCTTGTAAAACTTCTATGTTTTCAATCGTGGATAATAAAAATCGCAATCCTTGTCGCACAATATAATGGTCATCTACTAATATTACTTTGTTCATGGGTTATCTCCTTAAATCAAGCTATTTTATAGGAATTGTGAATTGTATTTGTGTACCCTTTGTTGGCTGAGAATGAAAGATCACTTTACCTCTTAATAATTTAACTCTTTGTTTTATGTTATTTATACCGTGTGATGAAGCTATCTGAACATTATCGATCTCAAATCCATGACCATAATCAATCACTTCAATATATAGTATATCGTTCATTTGTTTTAATGTAAGATCCATTTTATTCGTATCAGCATGTTTCTTAACATTATTAATACACTCTTGTAATGCTCTGTATATGTTTTCTTCGATTTCATTAGATAAATCGATTAAACCTTCTACATTTACATTTAATTGTATATGCATTAATTTACTATATGCTGTCAAAGCATGAATTAAACCTTGCTCAAGTCCAACTGGCTTAAGTTGCCAAATCAATGCACGCATTTCATTAACGGCATTTTGACTCGTTTCCTCAATCGTCTTGAATGCTTGTTTAGCGATGGCTTCGTTTGACATGCCATACGCAGCATGTGCTGTTAGTTTTACAGAAAATAACATTTGATTTACTGAATCATGTAAATCTCTAGCTAAACGATTACGTTCATTAATTTTTGCTGCTTCTTTTTCACGGTCTGTTAAATAAATACGTTTGATGGCTGAGCCTAATTGAAATGCGACAGACTCAAGCAACTCTAAATCTTCATCACTATATATTTCAGTATTTGGTGACGCTACATTTAAAATGCCGAATTGTTCTTGACCCGATTTAAGTGGTACCGTTGCATGATGTGTAATATTGTCATTTTGGCTAGGAAATGCTTTAGAGGCTAAGTTAATACGAGAACAATTGACGATATTCGACGCTTTCATTAGCCTACGTTGATTAAATGCTTTCACACACCAACAAGACCCATCTTTAATATAGTGACAGTGGTCTGCTGTCAAAGATTGTGGTAAAGCCACATGTGATACAAGTTCATGTTCACCTACGCTATTGATGAAAAATATCCAGCCTGTCGTGAAATTACTGCCCTCAATTAAATATTTTAAAGCACCTTGGGTCATGCTATACATTTCAGTTTCTTCGTTTAAAAATTCGGCAATCTCTTTTAATAAAGCTAGTCGCGTCCTTTGTTCCATCAAATCGCTCCAATTCATTTTTACGTGTATTAACTATTATACATTGAGTTATTATATTTTTAAATCTTAGACGTGAACATGATAAAATGGCCTTGATTACTTAATAGTTATATTTCGGAGAACTGATTTGTGATATGATATTAAAGACTATAGGAGGATTTTATGAAATTTAAAATACCAGAAAACTTTAATGACTTAAGTTTACGAGATATTTTCCAACAACTTAAGGTACCTAAAAAAGATTTACATCATTTAAATATGTCTAAAGATATTACTATTAATGATAAACCTGCGCGATTAATGGATAAAGTGCATACTGGCGACGATGTATTTGTTCCAACCATCGATGAAAAAAGTAATTATGTTCCAAGTTATCGTTATGCACAAATTAAATACGAAGACGATGATATGGCAATCGTAATGAAACCTAAAGGTGTTAAGACCCACCCTAATGATTTAAAAGAAAGCAATACTTTAATGAATCATGTGATTTACACTATTGATAGTGACTATGTCGAACCAATTCATCGACTGGACCAGGAAACAGTAGGATTATTAATTGTTGCTAAAAACCCTTTAATGAAAAAAATTCTTGATCGCATGTTAGAAGACAATGATATTACGCGGATATACAAAGCAAATGTTAAGGCACTTTTACCTTTAAAACCACAAACGATTGATATGCCAATTGGTAAAGATAAATTCCATTCGAATAAACGACGTGTGTCTCCTACTGGACAGCGTGCAATTACACACATTTTAACTTCAAAAATGATAAAAGAAACTGTGTGCCAACTTGAAATCAAGTTGGATACTGGACGTACTCATCAAATTCGTGTGCATTTAGCTGAAATTGGCCACCCAGTTATTGGTGATCCTTTATACGGTGATTCAACGTTAAGACAATTAGAACTTGAAAGTTACAAAATAGAGTTTGTGCATCCCTTGACTAAGGAAGTCATTTCCGTTTCTTTGGATGACTAATTTGTTTAGTTTGGCATGATATTTAAATATGCAATACTGCATTGTAACTAAATCAAGTATCAACTTAAATCGGATAGATGGAAAATTATTAATTTTTTCAGATGTTCGGTTTTTTTATGTTTTTTACGATGCTTAGGATTTTATATTTTGATATTTTAGTAATTTTTCATTTTATAGCATTCTTGGATATTTTCAACTGCGTTACGTGTATCTATGGACAATACATGACATCATAAGATTTTTATCACAGGTTGTTTGGCCAATACATGTACAACAATTCATCATAAAAAAAATAGGTTCTATAATAAAACGGACTCCATGAAAAGTTTTTTCTTTCATGCCTCTATATCAAATCGGACTTATAAGTTCAATTTGACATAGACAAAAAAATAAAGCTTGAACACTACATCTACCTGTAATGCCCAAACTTTATTTTATATTAATATTTAATTAATGAGGATCTACCATATCTTCTGGTTTAATCCATGCTTCAAATTGTTCTTCTGTAACATATCCAGTTTGAATTGCAGATTCTTTTAAAGTTAAACCTTCTTTATGGGCTTTCTTAGCAATTTGAGCAGCTTTTTCATAACCAATATGTGGATTTAATGCAGTAACTAACATTAATGATTGATTTAAATAATTATCAATATTCTCTTCGATTGGTTCAATGCCCACTGCACAATTGTTATTAAATGTTTCCATACCGTCAGCTAAAAGGTAAATTGATTGTAGTGTATTATGCATAATAACTGGTTTATAAACATTCAATTCAAAGTTACCTTGTGAACTTGCGAAGCCAACAACTGTATCATTACCCATTACTTGGACTGCAACCATTGTTAACATTTCACATTGTGTAGGATTAACTTTACCAGGCATAATTGATGAACCTGGTTCATTTTCAGGGATAGAAATTTCTGCCAAACCAGCTCGTGGTCCTGAAGCCAACCATCTCACATCATTAGCAATTTTCATTAAGTCTCCTGCTAGCGCCTTCAATGTTCCGTGTAGTTGTACTACTTCATCATGTGCTGTTAATGCATGGAATTTATTTTCAGAAGATACAAATGGATAACCCGTATTTTCTGAAATATAATGTGCCACTTTATCACCAAATTCAGGATGCGCATTAATACCAGTACCAACAGCCGTACCACCGATGGCAAGATTTAAAATGTGCTTCTTAGATTCAGATAACATTGTTTCGCAACGGTCAAGCATATAACGCCAGCCACTAATCTCTTGTCCTAGTTTGATCGGCGTTGCATCTTGTAAATGTGTACGACCAATTTTAATAATTGAATCAAATTTATCTTCTTTTTCTTTCAATGTATTTCTTAAAAGTTTTAATGCAGGTTCTAATTTTGTTTCAACCTCTTGATATAATGCAACGTGCATAGCAGTTGGAAATGTATCATTCGAACTTTGTGATTTATTTACATCATCATTTGGGTGGATACTTTCATCACTTTGATGATCTTTTAAATACAGATTAGCAACATAACTTACTACTTCGTTCACATTCATATTACTTTGTGTACCGCTTCCTGTTTGCCATACAACTAGTGGGAAGTGTTCATCTAATTCACCTGATAAAATTTGATCACATGCGTATACAATGGCATCTTTCTTTGCCTCGCTTAATTTTCCTAAATCAAAATTAGCTAATGCTGCTGCACGCTTTAGTTGTGCAAAACCATAAACTACTTCGATTGGCATACGCTCTTTACCAACTGGGAAATTACGTTTACTTCTTTCTGTTTGAGCACCCCAATATTTATCTGCAGGTACTTCTATTTCTCCAAAAGTATCATGTTCAATTCTTACTGACATTCAATTTCTCCCCTTATCACTGTTTATTTAACTGTAGTATATCATTAAATAATTTAATTGAGCAATTTATGATTAAAACGTTTTCATAATTTGAAATAAAAATACACTAATCGCACATGCCCATCCTTTATTACAGAGATACGGTCATACGATTAGTGTGTTATCTATCATTATTTAGTTATTGTTGAACTAAGTTTAATTACGATACTTTGTTTTAGTAGCTTCAACCGTAGCAATAGCTGTAAGTATATATAATACAGCACTAACAATTGTCGTATATGGATTTAGAGCAACAAGCGTACCTAATACTCCTGTTAAACTCGCATAAAACCCATCAAGTGTATAATACAATATTCCTGTTATTAATAAACAACAAATTACACTTATTACAATACCTGATTGATTACTTTTAATGAATGTTTGCGCATTAACATCATCGATTAATCCTTTTGATAAATTGAGTTGTAATTTTATTACTTTGAAAATAACAGGTAAATATAATGCCCCAATTGCCAATGGAAAAGCTTTAATTGATATTAAACTTATAATAACTGTTGCTATCAATAATTGAATCCAGTATTTTCCTAACATAAATATATAAATCTCCTCTAATTTCATTCTTCAATAGCATATCATAATCTTGGCATATTAAGAAACGCGGTTTAATGATTTCATTAAAAATATTAATGATAGATGACTTCTTTCAATTATGTCTGGGGTATTTAATTATCAATTCCGTTTAAATGTTGTTTTAATATTTAAAATTGATTTTTTGATATATTACTATGTCTGGTACACAAATCAATGTTTTATGCTTTACAAAGTTATATCGGCAGTAGTATACTGCGGGCCTCAACATAGAAGCTTCGGTATGTCAGCTTACAATAACGTGCAAGTTGGGGAAACGGACCACAACATAGTGAAATCGGATTTCCAATTTCTACAGACATTGCAAGTTGGGGAAACGGCCCCAACACTGAAACTGGCTGAAAGTCATCTTAGAATAACGTGCAAGTTGGCGGGCCCAAACATAGTGGAATTGGATCCTCAATTTCTACAGACATTGCAAGTTGGCGGGGCCTCAAACTCAGAAGCTGGCGAAAAGTCAGCTTCTATGAATATAATAAAAAAGCTAGGTAACAAAATGCTACCTAACTTCATATTCAAGATTATCAATCCTATTTGATATAGGTTCTATAATATTCATTGTTTACATCATAAATAGCTGAATATTACACAATTATAATACTTTACTGACTGTCTTCTTCAGAATTCTTTTCTTGATCATTTTGATCAGAAATTCGTTCCATTTCTTTACCTAATTCTTTTAAATCTTCAAAATCAGTTACCATACTGTTTTCTTCTTCATGATAATTTAATTTTGGATCTTTGTCTTTAGACATAATCAATACCTCACAGATTTTTAATTAAGCAAAGCGTGACGTAAAGTAAGCTTTAACATCTTCAGGTAAACCTGCAGCCGCTTCTTTATCAAGAATAACATTTACCATTCTATGTGCTTTTAAATCGGCTGGTTCGAAGCTTGTTTTACCATTTTCTTGATATAATTTTTCAACTACATCTCGTTTATTAGCACCAGTCACTACTAAGAAAATTTCTCTTGCTTCCATTAGTCCTTGACGAATACTAACATTTAACTTACCTTGCTCATCGATAGAAACAACTTGTAATGTTAATTTCCCTTTATTTTCTTTAGTTTTAATCTTATCAGCGATTAATTCGATTGCATCTTTTTCATAAGCAATTGGATAAACTTGACCTGCTGGTACACCTAACGCTTCGAAATATGATTTTTTATCGTCATAATCTAAAATATTTATTTGGCTAAAATCAACAGCATGTTTTTCAATATTTTTCTTTAATTCATCTAGTACTGGCGCTTGATCAGTATCTAAATGAAAACCTGCAATTGTAGTAGGATTATTGTTAAATTGCTTTCTAATAATATCAGCAGCATATTCTGCTACAAGTTGACTATTGTCAAAGACTTTAAAGTTCATTGCCATGATTTCTACACTCCTCTTAGTTTGCATTTTACATAAAAACGGCGATATTAATAATTATTATACCCTAACTTTCAATATATCAAACCATTTAACTTTAACATGCTTATACTCTAAATATAGCACTTAAGCATCATTTTTATAATGAAAATGAGTAAATTTTAATTCAATCCTGGAAAATCTTGTTGACGTAACGCTTCATAAATTAACAACGCAGCAGTATTTGATAAATTTAATGAACGAATATGTTCGCTCATAGGAATTCTTAACGCTGTGTCTTGATATTTCTCTTTCACCCAGTCTGGTAATCCTGTCGTTTCTTTTCCAAAAATGAAGTAAAAATCTTTGTCATGATTTGAAAAATCAAAATCACTATAAGTCTTTTTACCAAATTTTGTTAATAAGTAATACTCGCCATTTGTGGCTTCAAAAAATGCTTCAATACTATCATGATACGTAATATTTACAAATTCCCAATAATCTAAACCGGCTCTTTTTAACATTTTATCATCAGTTCTAAATCCAAGAGGTTTAATTAAATGTAAATGTGTGTTTGTACCTGCACACGTACGTGCAATGTTACCAGTATTAGCTGGGATTTCTGGTTGATATAAAACGATATGATTTGTCATATTACTATTCTCTCCTTGTGTCTAATCCTTTTATCATTTCATTCTGAACCTCTGCATCCTCTTGATCATAATTTGCATTGATAAAATCTCTTGCTTCTTCCCCAAGAATTTGACCAATAGCCCAATAAGCAGTTGCTCGAATCATCGGTCTTTCATCTGTTGTTGCAACTTTTTTCAATTCTGGAATTGCATCCACTTCATTAAAATGCGCCAATGCTAAAATAGCATTTCGTTGTATCGGTTTTTTACCACGCCAAGCACCTGCAAGGTGACCATATGTTTGTTTGAATTCTTTATTAGACATACGTAGTAAAGGTACTAATCTTGGCTTTAAAATTTCTGGTTCCAAAATGATGTCATCTTGTTCGGTATTAATACCTCTATTTTTCGGGCAAACTTGTTGACACGTATCGCAACCATATAATCTATTCCCAATTTTATAACGATATTGGTCAGGCATATAGCCTTTTGTTTGCGTTAAAAAACTAATGCATTTCTGACTATTTAATTGGCCATTTCCAACTAATGCACTTGTTGGACAACGATCAACACAAATTGTACAATCACCACAGCTATCTAATAATGGATTATCAGGTTCAAAAGGTATACTGACTAACATTTCACCGAGGTATGTCCATGTTCCTAGTTTAGGATTGATGACAAAGCCATTACGACCAACAAATCCTAAACCTGCACGTTCTGCTACTGCCCTATCTGATAATACACCCGTATCTACCATAGATTTGATTTCAACATCTGGAACTTTAGATTCAATAAATGCAGCTAACATGTCTAATCGTTTACGCATAATTGTATGATAATCTTGACCCCACGATGCTCTAGCAAATAAGCCTCTGCGATCACCTCTAACACTCTTAGGTGCACCTTTCAGTTTGTTAGGATAACCAACTGCAATTGCTATGATTGACCTTGCTGTTGGTAAGGATAATTTAGGCTCCGTTCGTAAAGCAATATCAGATTCTTCAAATCCTGAGGCATAACCATTTGCATGATATGCTTCTAGCTTTTGCTTCAATTCATCAAAGGGATCGGCAGTAGTAAATCCAATACTGTCGATACCAATTGTATATGCATAGTCAATGATATCTTGCTTTAACTGCTTTGTATCCAATCGTATGCCCCCCATAAAATAATACTATGTTATTTTAACACAACCATTATTCATATTGAGGTTTCATTTCACATAATTTTAATAATAAAAAGCTTGAATATATGATATAACTTTGTGGTGCGCATCATATATTCAAGCTTCGTTAGGTTGTTATAATACTCTTGCTAAGAAATTTTGTGTTCTTTCATGTTGCGGTTGTTCAAATATTTCGACTGGTGTGCCTGACTCTACGACAACGCCATCTGCCATAAATATGACTTTGTCACTTACATCTTTGGCAAATCCCATTTCATGTGTCACAACCACCATGGTCATACCTTCTTTGGCTAGGTCTTTCATTACTTTTAATACATCACCAACTACCTCAGGATCTAATGCTGAAGTTGGTTCATCGAATAAAATAACATCTGGATGCATTGCTAAAGCTCTTGCAATTGCTACCCTTTGTTTTTGACCACCTGATAATTGATTCGGATATACATCTGCTTTTTCTTTTAATCCCACTTTATCTAATAACGACAATGCTTCCTTATGCAATTCATCGTTATTATCTTTCTTTAATAATTTAGGAGCTAAAATAATATTATCGACAACTTTTTTATGTGGAAATAGGTTGAAGTTTTGAAATACCATACCCATTTTTTGACGTAGTTTATCTACTTGTGTCCCTTTTTCCGTTAAGTCATTGCCTTCAAAAATCACTTGACCTTTAGTGGGTACTTCTAATAAATTCATACATCTTAACAATGTACTTTTACCACTACCAGATGGACCTATTATTGCTACTACTTCCCCTTGATTGATTTCAAGATTGATATCTTTTAAGACTTCATTATCTCCAAAAACTTTATTAAGATTGTTTATTTTAATCACTGGTATTCAATCTCCCTTCAATCATGTTCATAATGCGTGTTAGTACAAATGTTAAGACAAAGTATAATGCTGCTGCCACTAGTAATGGTGTGAATGGGTCAAATGAAATACCTTGAACCACTTGTGCATTAAACATAATTTCGCCAACTCCAATTGTTGACACAATAGATGATTCTTTAATTAAAGTGACAAATTCATTACCTAAAGCTGGTAAAATGTTTTTAATTGCTTGTGGCATAATTACACTTTTCATCGTTTGTCTATAATTCAAACCTAGACTACGTGCGGCTTCCATTTGGCCTTTATCAACAGCATTTATACCTGCACGAATAATTTCAGCAATGTAAGCTGAGGAATTAATAATTAATGCAATTGTTCCACAAACAAGAGCTGAAATATCTAGTCCTAATGCAGCAGTTATACCAAAGAATACGATAAATACTTGAACTAACATTGGTGTTCCTCTTAATATTTCGATATAGATAGAGGCAATCCATGAAATAATTTTTATTTTACTTAATTTCATTAACGCAACGAATGCACCTAAAATAGAACCTAATGCAACACCGATAAGTGAAATTAATATTGTAATCTTAATTCCTTTCAAGAAAAAACTACCATACTTAGAAATAAAACCACTGTCATCATTCATCGCATTTGCAGCATTAGTCATATATTTATCGATTAATCCTTTATCTTTAACCTCTTTAATCGTTTTATTAACTTGTGACAATAATTTTGGTGAATCTTTTGGCACTGCTATCACTGTATCTTTTTCTTCTTCATTAAATTTCACATTGGAAATTCCTAATTTAGGATTTTGTTTTAAATATGCTTCTGCTACAGGTTTTTCAACTACAGCACCTTCAACCTTTCCACTTTTCAGAGCTAATATAACGTCTGGTAAACGGCTTAATGAAGTAATAGATGCATTTTCAATTTCGGTTTGAGCGATTTTTTCTTGTTCAGTTCCCTTTTGTGCCCCTACTTTTTTATTATTAAAGTCTTTGATATCTTTATATTCATTAACTTTATCTTTCTTTACAAGCATGATATTTTTAGTCATCATATATGAATCTGAAAAATCAACTTGCTTCTTACGTTCAGGCGTTGAAGTCATTCCGGAAATAATAATATCAATTTTTCCAGTTTTAAGAGCTCCTAACAAACTATCAAATGACATATTGACGATTTTTAATTTTAAATTATTATCTTTCGCAATTTTTTTAGCTAAATCAATATCTACACCTGCATACTCAGTCTTACCATTAACTGTATGCTCAAATTCCATTGGTGCATAATCTGCAGAAAGACCCACTCTAAGTTCACCGCGTTCTTTAATCTTCTCCCATGCTTGATCTTGTTCAGCATGTGCTGTGGGATTGATATACACCATAGCACTGCTAATTAACAACCCTAATACTAATATAAACCTAATTAAACACTTCATTTATACAGCCCTCCCTAATTAATATTCATAATTATACATATTAATACATTTTGATGCAATAGTGTTTTATAAATGTATTTTTATCAATATAAAGAAAAGCTTCTTTTTAAAAGACTTAACTTAAAAAATCCCTATTATACGCGAACAATTCTTACATTTTAAAATCAATCAAAAAAAGCGCTACTATCAATATCTTATTGACAGTAACGCCTATATTTATCATATATCAAAACTTATTCTTGTCATCAAGCTATAAATTATTGTTTTGGAACTTCAAATTTATAAATATCATTGGAATATATAGGAATGAATTTTTTACACAATTCATGAACAATAAACGCCGATACAAATGGTATGACAAAATAACCAAGAGCTAATAAAATAATATTCATTGTTGGATCACCTGACATTCGGTTAAATGCATTTATTGGGCCAACTAATCCTGTATATCCAAATCCAGCAGACAATGGTGTTCCTTTAACCTGAAGAACGTAAGCAATGATTCCAGTAATTATTCCATTTATAGTCAATGGTATCGAAATAATTAAATTTTTCAAGTAAACTGGGATCATCATTTTTGCAGCTCCTATGAGTAAAACTGCATTTACACCAATAGAATTGACACGCAATGAGCCAAATAAGAAAGTAACACAGGCAGCCACTATACCTAGGTTTGCTGCTCCACTTCCTAGCCCGTTTAAACTAATCGCAGTTGCAATCGCTACTAACGATATTGGTGTTACCATTAATAATGAAAATGCCACACTAATAAGTATAGACATTAACAACGGATTTAAGTCTGTAAAAGAATGAATTACATTTCCAATTGCTTGAGTAATTTTTCGAATGTAAGGTAATGTGATTAGACCGATACCCCCACTAACGATAGGTACTAAAACTGGTAAAATAATTAATTCAAAAGATCCAAGTTTGTTTTGTAATACCATATATATAAGACATGCAATAATAACAACCAAACTCGTATTTATAATGTCACCTATACCTTTTAACATAAAACTATTATTGCTATATACAACAGCACCTGAACCAATCATAGCTGATGTACCTACTATAGCAGCACCTGCGCCATTAAATTTAAATTGATGAGCAGCTAAAACCCCAATAATAAATGCCATAAATGATTGAATTAATATCACTAACTGATACGTTAATTCTAAAATTTCATTACCACTTTTAAATATTTTTAATACTTCACCTAATAAAGCATTCGGAACAAGTGCAATAACAACACCAGCACCAATAGAATTTAAAATCTTACTGAAAAACTGTTTATTATCAGCATTCTTTGCGTTACTCATAAACGACCTCCAATTTGAACATTAAACTCATCATATTATAGAAAATTAACTTTAACAATGATTAGTTGGCTAATTTAATCTAAATATAACAATCCACAAAAGGAATAAAGCAAATTTGAACAATCAACTCACTAATCAATGTCATGTTAATTTTAAAATACTACTAATTACATCCTGTGACTAATATTGTAATAAATTGTAAATATTAAAATAGCCATATTACTTTTAAGATAGATAAATTGAATCGACTTGGTATAAAGCAGAATAAAATAGCACTTTTACAAATATTTTATTAGAAAACTTAAAACAAATACATAACCCCAGATAATATAGTCATTATCATTAATGTAATACCAAAAAAAGAAGTTAAACAATGTATAGTTGCTTAACTTCCTATATTGAACACATCATTAAAATTTGACATAGAGCCTATTAAGACGTGTGCCATTTGAGTGCCACTTTTATGGTTCTCCACCAAATGTGGTGGGTATATAATTTAAAGAACTATTTTAAATTACAACTTTTAGAGTTTTTATTATTAGGCGGCCAGTCCATTATTGGGCTTGGTTGTCTTCTTTTTTTCTCCTT
>NZ_JACVZJ010000028.1:0-28388 GCF_017151945.1 Staphylococcus sp. EG-SA-10 | reverse complement strand
TCATTCGTCGTTATTTAATCGAAGAAAAGAACTACCTAGAAGCCGTGATTGGCTTACCAGCCAATATTTTCTATGGGACAAGTATTCCAACATGTATTTTAGTGTTTAAAAAATGTCGCCAACAAGACGACAACGTATTATTTATCGATGCATCCAATGATTTTGAAAAAGGAAAAAATCAAAACCATTTAAGCGATGCCCAAGTCGAACGCATTATTAACACATATAAACGTAAAGAAACGATTGATAAATATAGCTACAGTGCGACATTACAAGAGATTGCCGATAACGATTACAACTTAAATATACCGAGATATGTTGATACATTCGAAGAAGAAGCACCGATTGATTTAGATCAAGTCCAACAAGATTTGAAAAATATCGACAAAGAAATTGCAGAAATTGAACAAGAAATCAATGCATACCTGAAAGAACTTGGGGTGTTGAAAGATGAGTAATACACAAAAGAAAAATGTGCCAGAGTTGAGATTCCCAGGGTTTGAAGGTGAATATTCTTTAGACATTTTTGGAAATCTAGCAACGAATAAGAGTGATAAATTTAACCCTCAAAATGAGAATGCAAGTATTGATATAGAATTGGATTGTATTGAACAAAATACGGGTCGATTAATTAAAATTTATAATTCAAAAGAATTTTCAAGTCAAAAAAATAAATTCAATCCACAAAATGTTTTGTATGGGAAGCTCAGACCATATTTGAATAAGTATTATTTTACAAAAAAAAGTGGAGTGTGTTCATCAGAAATATGGATTTTGAAATCAACGAAAGAAGATAAATTATTGAATTTATTTCTATATTATTTTATACAAACAAAACGATATTCTGATGTTGCTAGTAAATCGGCTGGGTCTAAGATGCCAAGGGCTGATTGGGGTTTAATAGAAAATATAAGAGTATATTTTCCAGAATTATGTGAACAGCAAAAAATAGGCGAATTCTTCAGCAAACTCGACCGACAAATTGAATTAGAAGAACAAAAACTTGAATTACTTCAACAACAGAAAAAAGGCTATATGCAGAAAATTTTCTCACAGGAATTGCGATTCAAGGATGAGAATGGTAATGATTATCCGGAGTGGGTTGTTAAGTTAATAGGTGATATTGGAAAAGTTGCTATGAATAAACGAATTTATAAGCATGAAACTTCAGCAAATGAAGAAATACCCTTTTATAAAATAGGTAATTTTGGAAAAAAAGCAGATACATTTATTTCTAGAGAGCAATTTAATGAATATAAAGAAAAATATCCATATCCTAAAAAAGGTGACATCTTAATTTCGGCTTCTGGTAGTATTGGAAAAACAATTGAATACAAAGGGGAAGAAGCTTATTATCAAGATTCAAATATAGTTTGGTTAGATCATAATGAAGAAGTACTTAATGTTTTTTAAAAGTATTTTTATATTCTTGTTAAATGGAATGGAGTTGAAGGAACAACAATTAAAAGACTCTATAATAAAAATATTTTGAATACAAAAATAGACTTACCAACTATTAGTGAACAGCAAAAAATAGGTGACTTTTTTTGCTATATTGATAACTTAATTGAAATACAGGAACAAAAACTTGAATTTTTAAAACGGAGAAAACAATCGCTTCTACAAAAAATGTTTGTTTAATAAGTCTATACAAAACCTCTCACTAATTGAGTTAGTGAGGGGCTTTTTAATTTTACGTTATTAATGTCTAAAAAATAAGAATGCTATTGAAGACTTCTAGATCTGTTCAAAATGATATATTTTCAGAAACTTCAGTGTAGTTTACTTTTAGATATACAAAATAATAATTAAATTATTAATTGGTAATATACTTATGATATGATAGAAGTGAAATAATCCATTTATATAACAATCTATTCAAGATATGTGTATCAATTTATTTCCATTCGTAAAAAAACACATTTAACATGAGATAATATATATAGTGAGTTGCAAAATGTGTTTTAAATTAAACCATTCTATAGTAATTGTCATTACATGAAATAAAAACAACATTAGGATTGGGATATATTTTTAACAAAAAACATAACATTGTATTGCATGAAAAGAACATAGACTAAGTTTTAAAATTCAATTTGAATCATTAATATTTTTTTAAGTTAATGGTTTAAAAATCTGATAGCACCATCAGACATACATCAATATTTAAGTATTGAGACTTATGATGAATTAATTGAAAAATAGCACTTGGATAGAAACAAATAAAAATTAGGATCATCACTATTCATCTTTTCAGGTAAATTGAGGTAATGGATATGAAAAAGAATTATATATTTGTGATAGTTGTTGCAATATTAATATTACTAATTGTTATTGCATACGCGTTTCACAAAAGTAAAAAAGAACATTACATTGAGACACAAGAAAAGCGGATAGATTTGTATTTTAAGCATAATCTAAAAAATTATCATGGTTTGAAAATAACAAAGTTTCAAAAAGCGCTAATGAACACTTATTCTGCTAAAGGGTATATAAATAATAATAAGCAATATGAATTTCAGGCTTTTATAAATTTGAGTGATGATGATAAAAATCAATTTAATGGAGACTTAGAGTATAATGAAAAAAATTTAGGTAAATTATTTAAAGAAAAAGACCATAAAAATGAATTGAAACCTACAGACATTATAAAAAAAGAACACTTGGATAAAAGTGAATATGAAGCCGAGCCACCGTTATTTTTCTTTTCAGGTCCAATTGAGTAAATGATATGAAGAGGATAGGTATCATAGACAATATAGTGATATGCATTTTAAAGTAAACCAGATCATTATTTAAGATTATAAGAAAGAAAAATTGACTAATGTTAAAACCAACAGTCATATGGGTTGAAACGTTTTAACTATCATCGTAAAACCCAGTATACTTAATTTATTTAAAATGTTCGTCAATAAGTCTAATGAAAAGGAGATTGATTTTTTGAATAAAAAACCTCTTGTGATTGTATTTATAATTATAATATTGATTCTAAGCGGAATCTTTTTGAAGATGAAATATGACGAAAAGATACACTAGGGGGTTAAAATGAAAAAGAGATATGTATTTGTGGTAGTTGTTGCAATATTAATAGGCCTAATTATTATTGCATACGCGCATAATAAGCAAAAAAAAGACCATTACATTGAGACACAAGAAAAGCGGATAGATGTGTATTTTAAGCATAATCTTAACAATTATAAAAATATGAAGGTGACAGATTTCCATAAAACTCCGATGGGTGGGTATTTCATTATAGGTTATATAAATGATGATAAAAAATATAAATTCCAAGCAAGTATAGATCCGGGAAGCGATAATCAATATCAGAAAGATATTGGTTACCATGAAGATAAATTAGGCAAATTATTCAAAGAAAAAGACCCTAAATATAAACTCTCTGTCGATGAAATAATTGAAAAAGAACACTTAGACAAAAATGAATATGAAGCGGAACCACCATTATTCTTCTTTTCGGGGAGACTAGAGTGATGAAAAAGAAATATATCGTAATAATAGTTGTAGTAATTATAATAGGTTTGGTAGTCGTGGCATGTGTGATCCATAAGCATAAAAAAGATCATTATATTGAGACGCAAGAAAAGCGGATAGATTTGTATTTTAAGTATAATCTCAAAAATTATCATTCAATGAAAGTTACAAGTTTTAAAAAGAATCCAATGGGTGGTTATTTTATAAAGGGCTTTGTCAATAATAAAAAAATTATAAATTTGATGCTGTGATATTTTCTGATACTAATAAACAATTTAAAGGAGATTTAGGTTATAAAGAGGATAAAATAGGTGAATTATTTAGAGAAAAAGATGCTAAAGACAGATTAAATGTCGATGAAATAATTGAAAAAGAACACTTGGACAAAAGTAAATATGAAGCCGAGCCACCGTTGTTCTTCTTTTCGGGGAGACTAGAGTGATGAAAAAGAAATATATTTTAATATTGCTTATAGTAATTTTAATAGGAATGCTAGTCATTGCATATGCGCACAATAAGAAAACTAAAGACCATTACATTGAAATACAAGAAAAGAGAATAGATTTATATTTTAAATATAACCTTAATAATTATCATTCAATGAAAGTTACTAGTTTTAAAAAGACGCCTATGGGTGGCTATATTGTGGATGGATATGTTAATCACAACAAAAATTATGATTTTAAAGTTCTCATCTCTGCAACTGACAATCATCAATTTGAAGATAGCATAGGATACGATGATAAGACATTTGGTAAATTATTTAAAGAAAAAGACCATAAAAATGAATTAAAATCTACAGATATTATAAAAAAAGAACACTTGGATAAAAGTGAATATGAAGCAGAACCACCATTATTCTTCTTTTCAGGGAGATTAGAGTGATGAAAAAGAAATATATTTTAATAATAGTTAGTGTAATTTTAATAGGTATGATAGTTATTGCATATGCACATAATAAACAAAAAAAAGACCATTACATTGAAACACAAGAAAAGAGAATAGATTTATTTTTTAAGTATAACCTGAATCATTATCAGTCACTGAAAGTAACGAGATTTAAAAAGTCACCAATGGATAGTTATTTTATAGGTGGTTATATAAATAACAATAAAGACTATGAATTTCAAGCTTTTATTAATGTAGGTGGTAGAAAGCAATTTCAAAGAGATATAGGATATGACGAAGAAAAACTTGGAAAACTATTAAAAGAGCAAGAAGTAAAAAATTGGAAAACCGTCGATCAAATAATTGAAAAAGAACACTTGGACAAAAATGAATATGAAGCCGAGCCACCGTTGTTCTTCTTTTCGGGATCTTTGGATTAGATTCGGTTGTATGGTGTAATAAAAATTATTATTATCCTCACAATCATTATAGGACAAGAGTATTTTAAAAAAATCATTACATAACATACAAAAAGTGAGTATTATGAATACCAAAATTAATAATACTCGCTTTTTTGTATATATAATTGATTAAAACTATTGCTATACAGATAAATAGAACAATCTCTAAATTTAATAAGATAAACTCTTTTGACCATATATCAGATGTAGACTTATTAAATAGATTTAGGAAATTTCCAACAGGCGGTATAAAAAAAGCAAGAACTTTAGCATTGGATAACTTTGAACAGTAATTAGGGACAACTTTCTTTACAGATGACCAGTCTATTAAAATGAATCAGCTTTTTTAGGAATTATTTTATTTAGACTGGTACTCTATAGTTTCTCAAATATCTTGTATTTTAATTTGACGAATTCAATTTTAAGAGGATAGATTCTCTTTCTTCAAGCATTAATACAATCACCTACATTTAAAATTAAACAACCCATTAAAGGAGTTTTTTAATAAAGCTAGGCGATTCATTATTCAGTTGATCAAATATCGTTGAAACCAGAGCCAGTCCATAAAATATTTGTAACTGCTATTACTTTATCATCCTCTTTTTCAAAATAAAGTATATCTTCTTTATCTTCATTCTCTAAATGTAAATATTCTATTTCTTTCATTTCCCAAGTTGCTATATATCGCAATGTTTAGTTGCCTAACTTCCGATATTGAACGCATCAGTACAATTTGACATAGAGCACTCTTTAGTTCTTGATGTTTCTCTTTAAAACCTTGCATATTTTACAAAAAGAAAAATTAGCAGTATAATTGAGATAACGAAAATAAGTATTTACTTATACACCAATCCCCTCACTATTTGCGGTAGTGAGGGGATTTTTATTGGTGAGGGGGCTATTAGTGTTATTTCTGCACTAACAGGAGGTTTAGTTGGCGCAGGTGTTGGTGGCTTCCTTGGATCTATAGCTGAATCGAATATTGATACTAGTAAGGGTATATATAATTAAAAACTAAAAAGAATGCAGCCGGGGAATACGTTTTGACAGGAGAAAAATGGGGATATCAGTAAGGGTGATTTTATGGATAGATTAAAATATTCACTTAAAGTTGGAATTTTAGCATTATTATTATTTTGTACTTTAAATTATTTAGTTCCAATGCAAAGAAATGCTTTTTCAATAATTATATATTCGGCAATTTTTGCTGTGTTACTTATGCTTTTAGTTTATATATTTTTAGGAATTTTAAAGAAATGACATGAAACAAATTAGCATTGGCTATGAAGAAATCTATGGGGATAGAATTTTTCATAGCCATTTTTTAAAAGAGCAAGAAGTAAAAAATTGGAAAACCGTCAATCAAATAATTGAAAATGAACACTTAGATAAAAGTGAATATGAAGCGGAACCACCGTTGTTCTTCTTTTCGGGATCTTTGGATTAGATTCGGTTGTAGAGTATAATGAAAAATATTATAATAAATTTATAAAAAATGACATTTTATTTTGAAATCATGTCCCTCTGTTACATTTAGTAGTGGAGGGATTTTATTTTAATAATGTTTACACCTATAGTTTTAAATTTATTAAATGATGTAGGTTCGATTTTTTAGTTAGGGAGGGGAATCAATTGAAAGTTATTGAGAAAGTTCATTATGAAGATATTTTAGAACCAGAAATAGTTCAATTAATTCAGTCATTAGTTAAGGACAAAATGGATCAACTTTTTATTACTTCTGAACATTTTGCTATTGACATAGACAAGCTATTATTTCAACTTAATTTAAAAGTTAAATATATTAAAATGAAAGATAATACTTCGGGTTATTTAAGTGGAAGAACGATTTATATTAATAATAATTACTCAATTAATAATACTAGATTTGCAATAGCTCGTGAACTCGGCCGTTATTTATACAAATATAAAGATAACAATGATAATAGTCTAAAGAATTTACATGAAATGATTTATGAAAGCAACGTAAATCAGTTTTCAGTCGACTTACTTATGCCTAAAAAGCAAATAGAGGCATTAGTCTATAATTTTTATGAAGTCAATAATATCAATTTAAGTTCTGGTTTATCTGAAAAAGAACGAAACAAACTATTAAATCTTATATCAACTAAGTTGGAAATTTCGAAAGTAGCTGCTGGATTAAGGCTGTATAATTTAGGAATACATATTTGATAAATATTGTGAAAATCTAGTCGATTTATTAAAACCAAAAGAAAACTAATACAATTCAAGACCATGCAAACTCATTTATAAACATTGTCTGTTTATAGATAGGTATGCGTGGTCTATTTTTATAAAATATATTTAATTACAGGTTTAAACATCTATAACAAAATCTCAACAGCAAAAAATAAATCTCCATTAATCATTTATCTAGACTCAAGGAAATCATATATTTCTATTCCTTTTAACATATCGTCAATTTTAATGAGTAATTTCTCTACTAATATTCCAGGCAGATAGGCACGTGCTTTGGTGGATTGCATCCATGCTGGTTTTGGATTATATTCGCCAATGTACCAATCAATGACTGTTGGTTTGATCATTTGACATAATCCAGCCACACCAAATTGGCCATTGGATTCTTTTGTAATAATTGCATGTAAAATTAAATGCTCGATTAAATCGCAGTAAACTAAGTTTTCTTTCTTTTGATAGTTGTATGAGTACTTAAATTCGGAAATGAATCTTAGGTCAGATAAGTTTTGGAATTTGTCCTCGCTTATGTGATGACAATATAATCCTTCGCTAGCTCTAGTGTATTTTCCTTTTGTAATACTTTTGATTTCTCCATTTAAAAATCGCGTGTATGATTTTTCCTTATAATAGTCATCGGTTACAGCGCCATATTTATTTAAAAGGTATGCTACAGCTTGCGAGTAAGTAGCGTCTAATAATTGACTATATTCATTATATTTAGCTGTATATTCGTTTTTCTCCATTTCAATAAACCTCTTTTCAAACTTTATAAAATGAAATACTTGTAACTTAGAAATAATAAAATCAATACCCACTTAGTTACGTTCGACTTTTATATGTCTATTACTTTTGCATAATGCGCCAATTGACTAATATTTTGTCATTGAATTCTACATTTTTGTATTGTTTTAATAGTTCTTCAGTTCTTTGTAAACAGACTGTAACTGTATCATCAATTGATAAATTAAATGCTGCAAAGTCTTCTAACTCTGTCCCTTTGTGAATTAAATCGATAATGTCTGGTTTCACACCTAGGGAAGAGAGTGTTTCCATCATATAAGGTGTAAAGAGCGTATGCTCTGCATTGTCGATTGAAATAATACCGAGTTTAAGTTGATTAAAAAGACCATGCATAGTCATTAAGGTGTATTTTTCAAGTTGTTGTATATTCTCAAATGTTATCATAGCGGTTCTCCTAAAAATTATGATTAATCAAAGTATACCCTTATTTAACTTTAGTTTCTGCTGAATTATTTACACGGTTATCGTGTTTTTCTTCTTTATTAACAGCATTTTTATCGTTTTTATCATCGACATTTTGATTTGGTGTGTCATTTTGAATGGCTTTGTTATTGTCAATATCATGATGTTGAATGTCTTCCGACTCATTATCCATTTCAGCTTGATCATTCATACCTGGATTATATTTAGGGCTTCTCTTTTTAAATGCTTCAAATTCTTCTTTATCTTTTTCTGACATATCATCAAAAATATTAATAATCGTACCATTGTGTCGATTAACAATAGCGCAACGTTTTAAAGGTGTACCAACTGCATCGCGGACTAAATGTTCAACATAATATTCATGTTCATTACTTCGTTCAAGATTTGTTTTAAAATTTAATGTTTGATATTCATTAACACCTCTTGCTTTGTAATCGTTTCGAACGATATCTTCGGCTTCTTGTGGTGTCATTTGCTTTTCTGTATTTGACTGTGTAGTGTTGTCAGTTTGTTGCGTCTTTTTATTAGTGTCATTTGATTTACTACTATTTTCTTTATGTTGATTAGCACCACAGGCGGTTAATAGTGACAATGATAATGTGATTGCAACGATAGCTTTGAATTTCATTTTTTATGTCCTTGATTTGATTATGTATAATTAATTTTTCCGTAAAAGAAGGGTAGCCGAGCTACCCTGAAATTTTATTCTGTTGAAGCGTCGTACATGCTATCTTCATTGTGAATATTTTGGCTAGGTGGTGCTTCACTAGTGGTAGGTTTGCTATGGGGCATGGGCTCTACAGGAGCAGTTTCCTCATTAGATTCACTTTTTCCTACACTAGATTTATCACTTTTAGACGCATTCTGATTATCCTCATCTTTACTTGACTTTTCGCTATCTTCAGAATCAGTATCCGCACTAGAAGTTTTAGCAGGTGTAGTAGCCGAAGCTTCATAATTTACATTATCGCTATTTGAACTCGCAGCAGTTACTTCTGTATCTTGCTTGTCTTTTTTAGCTTTTGATGTTTTTTTAGCATCGGATAAATCAAATGTAATCTTCTTGACGCTAAATAAACTAGAAATAACTTCTAATTTTTTATCTTTTGCGTTGGCTATGTTTTCTGACACATCGAAAACAATTTTACCTTGAGCAGTGCTATCAGGATTTATACGCTGTAAGAAAAATGAATTTTCTATACTACCATTGTCACTTTGATTAGCAGACATTGAACCTGTATTATCTGCTTCAAATGTTTTATCACCGGATTTAAGCTTAAACATTGAACTATCAATTGTTAATGCTTCTTTACCTTTGTTTTTAATCGTCACATCAGCAACGACAAATATACCTTTAGCGTTTGTTGGTGCAAGAGATGGTCCTACAGATTTCATAGTTTCCACTGAATTTACAGTGACTTCAAGGTCGCCATTTTTAACAGTTTCACCGATTTTATGGGTTTTGTTCGTTTCTTTAGAACTATTTCCGCCAAGGTTACCTGTAATACCAGCTGTACAAGCTGAAATACCGATGATAATTAAAATAAATAATACTAGACAACCACCACAGCCCCAGAACCATCCTTTTTTAGATTTCTTTTGTCCGTATTGCTGGTTCTGTTGGTTTTGTTGATTTTGGAAAGCTTGGAATTGTTCCCATTGTCTTCGCTCTTCTTCGCTTTTGAATTGATTGCTCATGCCTAAAAAAATCTCCCTCATTATTTACTATGTGATTAGTGCATAAAGCTAAATACAATTTGAATTCAATTCGCTTGTTGTTTAATATTTATCAGGTTCACATGCACGTTTATCTTTATCTCTATCTAAATGTGGTCGATATGCTGGATGATCGGCAGTGACACCATTCGGATATACTTGTCTAAGTTGCTTACAATTAGCAAATGATTGTTGCTTGTTTGTTTCAGTTGATGGTGAAGTCTTAGGCTGAGTGGATTGATGATGGTCACTTGGTTGTTGCTTTTCATTTAAATCATCTTTCAAGTCATCTTGTGATTCTTCTTCTGCAACGTTTGGTGTGTTAATTTCATCATCTGATTGATCTGTTGTTGTTATTTCATCAATTTCATGTTGATTATTTTCAGTATTTTCATTTGCGGGTACTTCTTCGGTTGATTGTAAATCCTTATCTGTTTCTGATTCTGATTTTTCTTCAGGCATATTTTCACTTTTATCTTCGTCTTTTTGAGTTAATTGCGTTTTTGATGATTGATTACTAGTGGAATTGTCTTTATTACTAAACATCATTGAACAGGCTGATAATAAGATAATTAATAAAATAAAAGAAATAAGGCAACCGCCGCATCCTTTTAACATGCCACGTCTTTCAGAATTTTTAGCAGATTGGTTTTGATTCTTGTTGTTCTCTGTATTCAAAGGTAAATCTCCTCTATATTTATATGTTATTTTCATGATTTACTACATAAAACCTGGATGCATTTAAGAGGGAGTTATTAAGTGTAAAACGCTTTCACTATATCACATAATCATATTTTACCAAATTAGTAGTAGAAATACTTTAATTTTTTTCAAAACTTTAAAAATATTTTTGGGTTGTAGAAGTGTTAATTTAATAATTGTAAAGTTGTATTGCAACTCAAAATGACACGAACATGACAACATAATTTAATAAAATAATAATTTCTATTTGCTATAATATATTGTATTTATTTTTAGAGGTGTTGCTTTTGAAAAAGTTTTTAAAATTCAAGGGGATGAAAATATGTTTAATGCTATATCTACTGATTTTTTTAAGTAGTTGTGGCACAAATAATAAAATAGTAGGCCAACGATTTGAAATACAACAACATAATGAAACAATAGGTAGTATTTACTTTTCAGCAGACTATGCACATATAAGAGGCATAGAAAAAGGCACTGTAAAATATTTTGTAGACAAAGTAGGCAGCAAACGTTACTTATTTATTGAATATATTCCGGATAATGTATTGAATTGCAAGCCGGACTTTTGGAAAACGTTAAAATATAAAAAGGACAAGATAACATATTATGTATATCTCATTGAAAATTTAGATGATGAAGTATTCCATTTAAGTGCATTACAAGACATGAATCGTATACCAATTGACATTGCAGATGATGTGGCAACAATGGGTAAATCACCACATCAGAATGATAGAATGACACTAAAATTAAATAAAAATAACTGATAATAGTAGACGAATGATATAACGATATGTATTGAGCATTTTAACAATCATATCAATGAATCAATTCGTCTACTTTTTTATATTTTTAAACATAACCACTGCTAGAATGTCATAAAATCGTTATAATTATAATGTAAATGATTTTGGAGGAATAGCGCATGGACTTTTGGTTATATAAACAAGCACAACAAAATGGACATCATATTGCGATAACAGACGGTCAAGAATCTTATACTTATCAAAATTTATACTGTGAAGCGAGTCTATTGGCTAAAAGACTCAAGGCTTATCAACAATCTCGTGTCGGGCTATACATAGATAATTCGATTCAATCGATCATTTTAATACATGCTTGTTGGTTGGCAAATATTGAAATTGCGATGATTAATACAAGGTTGACACCTAATGAGATGACGAATCAGATGAGGTCAATCGATGTACAATTGATTTTTTGTACCTTGCCACTGGAATTGCGAGGGTTTCAAATTGTATCGTTGGATGATATTGAATTCGCTGGAACAGATATTACAATGAACGGTTTGTTGGACAAGACAATGGATATCCAATATGATACATCGAATGAAACTGTGGTGCCGAAAGATTCGCCGCCCAACATATTAAATACATCATTTAATTTAGATGACATTGCATCGATTATGTTTACATCAGGGACAACTGGCCCTCAAAAAGCGGTGCCACAAACGTTTCGTAATCATTATGCCAGTGCAATCGGATGTAAAGAGAACTTGGGATTTGATCATGATACTAATTGGCTATCTGTCTTGCCGATTTATCATATTTCGGGTCTCAGTGTACTTTTAAGAGCTGCTATTGAAGGGTTTACTGTGCGCATTGTTGATAAATTCAATGCCGAACAAATTTTAACGATGATAAAAAATGAACGCATCACACACATTTCGCTTGTGCCACAAACTTTAAATTGGCTAATGCAACAAGGTTTACATGAACCTTATGATTTACAAAAAATATTACTTGGCGGTGCTAAATTATCTGCCACTATGATAGAGACGGCATTACAATATAACCTGCCAATTTATAATTCATTTGGTATGACTGAGACATGTTCACAATTTTTAACAGCAACACCGGAAATGTTGCATGCACGTCCTGACACTGTAGGGATGCCAAGTGCCAATGTTGACGTAAAAATTAAAAATCCTAATAAAGAAGGTCATGGAGAATTAATGATTAAAGGCGCCAATGTGATGAATGGATATTTGTATCCAACAGATTTAACGGGTACGTTTGAAAATGGTTATTTTAATACGGGTGACATTGCTGAAATAGATCATGAAGGTTATGTCATGATTTATGACCGACGTAAAGATTTAATTATTAGTGGCGGTGAAAATATTTATCCATATCAAATTGAAACGGTAACGAAGCAATTTCCAGGTATCATTGACGCAGTATGTGTAGGGCATCCTGATGATACTTGGGGACAAGTACCTAAATTATATTTTGTCAGTGAAAGTAACATTTCAAAGGCACAATTGATTGCATATTTATCACAACATTTAGCGAAATATAAAGTACCGAAACACTTTGAAAAGGTTGATACTTTACCTTATACATCAACAGGTAAATTACAAAGAAATAAGTTGTATAGAGGATGATTTGATGAAGTTGACAGCTTTGCATTTTTATAAATATAGTGAGCCATTTAAGTCACAAATTGTAACACCGAAAGTCACTTTAACGCATCGTGATTGTTTGTTTATCGAATTGATTGATGATAAAGGAAATGCATATTTCGGGGAATGTAACGCTTTTCAAACAGATTGGTATGATCATGAAACAATTGCTTCAGTAAAACATGCGATTGAGCAATGGTTCGAAGATAATAGAAATAAATCATTTGAAACGTATGAAGCAGCACTTAAATTAGTAGATTCATTGGAAAATACGCCTGCTGCAAGGGCAACTATTGTCATGGCATTGTATCAAATGTTTCATGTACTGCCTTCATTTTCAGTAGCATATGGAGCGACAGCGAGCGGCTTATCAAATAAACAACTAGAGTCATTGAAAGCAACAAAGCCGACCAGAATTAAATTAAAATGGACACCTCAAATCATGCATCAAATTAGAGTGTTACGGGAATTAGACTTCCACTTTCAATTGGTTATAGATGCAAATGAGTCCTTGGATCGTCAAGATTTCACACAGTTACAGTTATTAGCGCGTGAACATATTCTTTATATCGAAGAGCCATTTAAAGATATCTCCATGCTTGATGAAGTAGTGGATGGAACAATACCTCCAATAGCCCTTGATGAAAAGGCGACATCACTATCGGACATAATTAATTTGATAGAATTATACAATGTGAAAGTTGTTGTATTAAAACCATTTCGTCTAGGTGGCATTGATAAAGTGCAAACGGCAATTGATACTTTGAAAAGTCATGGTGTAAAAGTGGTTATTGGCGGCATGTACGAATATGGTTTAAGCCGTTATTTTACAGCGATGCTTGCTCGTAAAGGTGATTATCCAGGAGATGTTACACCAGCAGGTTATTATTTTGAACAAGATGTGGTGGCGTATTCAGGCATATTAAAAGAGGGGCGACTTGAATTTCGCCCCCCTTTAGTAGATATAACTCAATTACAACCATATTAATGGTTATGTTTATGTGAATGCTTGCTTGCTGACTTGTCTTTTTTTAACGGAACAGGGTCAAAGCCACCTTTATGAAGCGGATGACATTTTAAAATACGACGGATGCCTAAATAAAGGCCCTTGAAAGCACCGTGGTATTGAATCGCTTCTCTAGTGTACTCTGAACATGTTGGATAAAAACGACAAGTTGGTGGAGTGAGTGGCGAAATGAAACGTTGATAAAAATGAATCATCGCCAAGAATATCTTTTTCATAATTAATGCCTCCAACGATAGTAATTAACTATTATATTAACATACAATGTAGGGATGTGATGCGCGTGAAGTTTAGGGATAAAGATAATCGTCAAGTTAATTTGACATTTAAAAAGAATAATGAGATAGCAGATGGCAATCATGTGCTAGCTATTCCAACGTTTAAAAATCAATTGCTTTTTACCAAACATAATTTACGGGGTATTGAATTTCCTGGTGGTAAAAGGGAACGCGGGGAAAGTAGTGCTGAAGCAGTTACCCGTGAATTATATGAAGAAACAGGCGCCAAAGTTAAAAATATTCATTACATAGCACAATATAGCATTGAAACACATGATCAAACTGATTTTGTAAAAGATGTATATTTTATCGAAGTTGAATCATTGGTAAGCAAGAACGATTATTTAGAAACAGCAGGGCCAGTGTTGTTTAACTGTATCAATGATATTGAACTCGCACAACGGAGTTTCTTACTGCAAGATAGTACCATTTTAAAATGCGTAGAGAGGGTGCAATCACTTGGATTTTATCAAACGTAAACGAATGCCAATTGAATCTTTTACGCATCAATTCGAAGAAATTACATATTTGTCAGATGACTTACAAGTAAAAGCTTTAATGATGACACCACATCATGAAGTAAAACGCATTGTAGTATATTTGCGAGGTGGCAAAGGCCAAGTAGGACGTGTGCGTGCAGGTAGATTAATGCAATTTTCAGATAGTCAAACTTTAGTGATTGGGCCATACTACCGAGGTAACAATGGGAGTGAAGGTAAAGACGAATTTTATCGTGGCGATTTAAATGATGTGACGCAACTATTAAGGTTGCTACATGATAAATATCCGCAAGCTTTTATTCATATGGTTGGTTTTTCAAGAGGTGGACTACAAGGGTTATTGACGTTTCAAGACTTACCTGTAAATAGTTATATCATCTGGGGTGGAGTCTCAGATATTGATTTGATGTATGAAGAGCGCGTTGATTTAAGAGGGATGTTACGTAGAATGATTGGTCATCCGAAAAAAGATCGAGCAGCATATGAGGCACGCCAAGCGATTCCAAACATTAATGAAAACAGTCCACCAATATTAATTGTACATGGAGGGAAAGACCAGCAAGTTGGTATTCATCATGCGTATTATTTAGCGGACCAACTAGAGTTAAAAGGGGCCACGCATGAAACATTTTATCAAATGGCAGAAGGACATGTGCCAAGACCTCCAGCGATGGTTGAAACATTGGCTTATATTAAAGAGTTTATGAACCAAGTTGAGTCGCATAGCTAGTATGATACGTGGTGTGCGCATGGGAACTATCAATCTTTGAAGATGTGTGATATACGTTGAATGAGGAATCGGTATTTAATGCAAAGTGGGGCAACATGCATAGCGTAAGGGATCGGTACTTTATGTGAAGACGTGCTGCTTCCATTGAATGAGTGATGCGAGTTTGGCATGAAGGTCACCTTAAATGTGCATTGTTGTAATAAAATTGCCTATAAATTTTTTACCAATTAAAATAAGAGGAGCCAACCATTGTTAAAATATAACAACGGTTGGCTCTTTAATTAGTATTCAAATTTATTTGTTGAAGCTACCTTTTTTGGCAATATGTTCAACTTTTTCACCAAATTTTTCGAAGTTCTTTTCAAAACGTTGAATTAAATCTTCTGCTTGTGCTTTATATTTCTCTTTGTCGCTCCAAGCATTAATTGGATTTAAAATTGTTTTCGGTACATCTTCAATTTCTACAGGAATACTTAAACCAAACGTACTATCTTTTGTATATTCTGCATTTTTCAATTTGCCAGAAATCGCTTGGTTTACCATTTGACGTGTGTAATGTAAGCTGATTCTACGTCCTACACCATATTTTCCGCCAGTCCATCCAGTATTAACAAGATAAACATCAACATCATGTAAATCGATAAGTTCACCTAATAAATCAGCGTAAACAGTAGGGTGTAACGGGAAGAACGGTGCGCCGAAACATGTTGAGAATGATGGTTCAGGTTCTGTCACACCACGCTCTGTACCAGCTAATTTAGAAGTGAAACCACTCAAGAAATGATACATTGCTTGGTCTTTATTTAACTTTGAAATCGGTGGAATAACACCAAATGCATCCGCAGTTAAGAAAATAATTGTATTTGGATGTGCTGCTTTTGATGGTACTACAATATTGTCAATGTGATTAATTGGATAAGCGGCACGCGTGTTTTCTGTATAACGATTGTCTTCAAAGTCCACTGAACCATCTTCTGCAACTACAGTGTTCTCTAGGATTGCACCATATTTGATTGCGTCAAAAATCTGTGGTTCTTTTTCTTTGGAAAGATTAATTGCTTTTGCATAGCAGCCACCTTCGATATTAAAGACCCCGTTTTTATTCCAGCCGTGTTCATCATCACCGATTAGTTTACGGTGTGGGTCAGCCGATAAGGTTGTTTTACCAGTGCCAGATAGACCAAAGAATAATGCAACATCGCCTTTTTCACCAACGTTTGCTGAGCAATGCATGCTCATAATATCTTGCATCGGTAAGAGATAATTCATTACAGAGAAGATACCTTTTTTCATTTCACCAGCGTATTCAGTACCGCCGATTAAAATGACTTTGTGTTTAAATGAAATAATGACAAAAGTTTCAGATTTAGTACCATCAACTTCTGGATCTGCTTTAAAATGTGGGGCAGAAACGATAGTGAAGTTAGGTTTAATCTTTGTAGCTTCTTCTTTTGATTCAGGTCTAATAAACATATTTTTAGCAAATAAATTATGCCATGCTAATTCATTGATGACTGTAAGTTTTAACATTGTATCTTTATCGCTACCAGCGTAGCCTTTAAATACGTATAATTCATCTTTTTTATCTAAATAGTCTAGTACTTTATGGTATAACTTCAAGAAAGTTTCTTCATCGATAGGTTGATTAATTTCTCCCCAGTCAATGTTATCTCTATATGAAGGTTCAGAGACAAAAAATTTGTCTTTAGGTGAACGACCAGTATATTTTCCAGTACTTGCATTAACAGCACCAAGTTCTGTTAATACCCCTTCGTTATTGTCTAAGATTTTATTATAAAGTTGTGTCGTCGAAAGTTGAAAATGTGACGTTGGTTTTTTCAGTAATTTGTCAATTTTAGTTGTTTCAGTGTATGTGTCTACTGACATCCTAAATCCCTCCAAAGCGATAATTTAAATGTAAGCCTTTACATTTAATTAGTATAACACATTAACATAATTAATCTACAATATTTTACTGTAAATTTATTTGTGAAAAATTGACATTAATTCATTAATTAGGTACTATTATTTTTAACGGATTCTCTTATCCTGAGTGGTGGAGGGACATGGACCCAATGAAACCCAGCAACCTCTTTTTTTATAAAAGAAAGGTGCCAAACCGTTTGCAGACAAATAGGTCTGAACGATAAGAGCGAATGGACGTATTAGGCCTTCTCTCTATATTAATAGTTAGAAGGTCTTTTTTATTTAGCTCACAGAGAGAGAATTTTCGTAATATAAATTTAAAGGAGCAAACTATGTTAAATAACAAACGATTATTTACTTCAGAGTCTGTTACAGAAGGACACCCAGATAAAATCGCTGACCAAGTGTCAGATGCAATATTAGATGCTATTTTAAAAGACGACCCAAATGCACGTGTAGCTTGTGAAACAACTGTTACAACAGGTATGGCATTGATTGCCGGCGAAATTTCTACAACAACATATGTTGATATTCCGAAAGTTGTTAGAGAAACAATCAAAGAAATTGGATACACAAGAGCAAAATATGGCTATGATTATGAAACAATGGCAATTTTAACTGCGATTGATGAACAATCACCTGACATTGCACAAGGCGTGGATAAAGCATTAGAGTATCGTGATAAAGATAGCGAAGAAGAAATTGAAGCAACAGGTGCAGGTGACCAAGGTTTAATGTTTGGTTACGCAACGAATGAAACAGAAACGTATATGCCTCTAGCAATTTATTTATCACATCAATTGGCAAAACGTTTATCAGATGTGCGTAAAGATGGTACGTTAAATTATTTACGACCAGACGGTAAAGTTCAGGTCACTGTTGAATATGATGAAAATGATAACCCTGTACGTATTGATACGATTGTCGTATCAACACAACATGCTGAGGATGTGACACTTGAACAAATTCAAGAAGACATTAAAGCTCATGTCATTTATCCAACTGTTCCAGAAAACTTGATTAATGAACAAACTAAAATCTACATCAATCCTACAGGACGCTTTGTAATTGGTGGGCCTCAAGGTGATGCAGGATTAACAGGACGTAAAATCATTGTTGATACGTACGGTGGCTATGCACGTCATGGTGGCGGATGCTTCAGTGGTAAAGATCCTACAAAAGTAGACCGTTCAGCTGCATATGCTGCACGTTATGTGGCTAAAAATATTGTTGCAGCAGGTTTAGCAGATCAATGTGAAGTACAATTGGCATATGCGATTGGTGTTGCAGAACCAGTGTCAATTGCAATTGATACATTTGGAACAGGTAAAGTTTCTGAAGGACAACTTGTCGAAGCAGTTAGAAAACACTTTGACCTAAGACCTGCAGGTATTATTAAAATGCTTGATTTGAAACAACCGATTTACAAACAAACTGCTGCTTATGGTCATTTTGGACGTACAGATGTCTTATTCCCATGGGAAAAATTAGACAAAGTGGAAGAATTAAAAGACGCAGTAAAATAATAAGATGAATTGAATATAGCTAAATAAAAGATTTTCGGTATATAAATGATAATATGTATCGAAAATCTTTAGCTTTTCTATTATAATTAAAGTTATTCATATATTAAAAAGGAGCGTTGTTGTGATGGATTTATCTTCACCGGTAGTCATTGGACTCATTATTGCAGTAGTCATTGCATTAATCTTTTTTGTCCTTTTCTTAGTTGCCTTAGGTAGTAAGAAAAAAGTTAAGCGACAAACAGAAGAAAAGTATGAACAACAAGAACAAAACATTAAAAAGTCTCATGAAGAAGCTTTAGAGAAAGAGCGTATTCAAAATAAAAAGACAATTACAAAACAACAAGAAGATTATAATCACATGGTTAGTACAAAAGATCGTGAGATTGACGCATTAAAATTGTTCTCGAAAAATCATAGTGAATATGTAACGGACATGAGATTAATTGGTATTCGTGAAAGATTAGTTAAAGAAAAACGAATTCGACCAGAAGATATGCACATTATGGCAAATATCTTTTTACCAAAGGATGGCTTTAATAATATTGAACGAATTAGTCATTTAGTATTAACAAGAACTGGTCTTTATATTATTGATTCTCAATTGTTAAAAGGTCATGTTTATAATGGTATTAGTGGCGGTCAATTTAAAGATTTACCACCTATGGAACAAGTATTTGATACATTGGATTTAGATAAATCTAGACCGCAAACTATTGTGATGGATCAAAATGATGACAAACGTTCATTATCATTTGTAAATTATTCAGATCAAATTGAGGCGATTAAACAATTGGCTGAAGACTTACAAAAAGAATTAGGTGCCAAATATACACCGACTTCAATTTTATATTTTAATCCTAAAAATGAAGGCGATGTAACGATTTCAAATTATAATCAAAATAGTGCTGTCAAAGTGCTTGTTGGTGCTGAACAATTAGACGAGTTCTTTAACAAATTTGTATTCCATGGTCGTATTCAATACAACGTGGAAGACTTACAACAAATGATGGATAAAATTGAATCATTCAATTAAATGTTAGGCTGAAGTGATGACTATATGTTGTTACTTCGGCTTTTTTAGTTTGTCATAAATTAAACAGAATTACTTTTACAATTTGATTAATATTTGAGAGATATTACTAGAATTATAGTGGTTGATTGCTCTAAGTGTTTTTTCTCATGTATTCAACTCAGATTTGTTATGATAACAGGGTATAATACATCAAAAAGGTGAGGCGATATTTATGGAGGTTAAAACATTTTATAATGGAAACACGATGCCACAAATTGGTTTAGGGACATTTCGTGTGGAAAATGATGAAAATTGCATGGAAAGTGTTAAGTATGCCATTGAACAAGGATATCGTAGTATTGATACCGCAAAAGTTTATGGGAATGAAGAACAAGTAGGTGCTGGCATTCGTGCCGGATTGGAATCAACTGGTATTGCTAGAGAAGACTTATTTATTACTTCAAAATTATATTTTGAGGATTTTGGTCGTGAAAATGTAGCAGCTGCCTACGAAGCTAGTTTATCTAGATTAGGTTTAAAATACTTAGATTTGTATCTAGTACATTGGCCAGGTACGAACGAAGCCGTAATGGTTGATACATGGAAAGGTATGGAAGATTTATATAAAAATAATAAAGTTAAAAATATAGGTGTCAGCAATTTTGAACCTGAACATTTGGAAGCTTTGTTGGCACAAGTGTCAATTAAACCTGTAATTAATCAGGTTGAATATCATCCATATTTAACGCAACATAAATTGAAATTATATTTGGCAGCACAACATATCGTGATGGAATCTTGGTCACCATTGATGAATGCACAAATTTTAAATGATGAGACAATTAAAGACATTGCTCAAGAATTAGGAAAGTCACCTGCCCAAGTTGTTTTAAGATGGAATGTGCAACATGGTGTGGTTACAATCCCTAAATCGGTGACACCAAACAGAATCTCTGAAAACTTCCAAATATTTGATTTCGAATTATCAGATGAACAAATGACGCGAATTGATGGTTTAAATCAAGATAGGAGAATTGGACCTGATCCAAAAACTTTTGAAGGCTAGGAAACAAATCGGTGAATTTTTGACATGGTCAGATAAATTGTCAACGTTAGGTAATAGACATATTGCTTAACGTTTTATTTTCGACTAGTTTGGAGAATTTATTGATATTCACATTATTTAAACGGCAACAAAGATTGTTTTATTTTGATAGGCATTATATGGTGCTAAAAAATTTGCATGAAAATTAAAAAATGCTTCGTTCAGGAAGGTGTCGTAATTTACCTATTTGCTGAATGAAGCATTTTATTTTTAAATATGATAGCCAATATAACAAGCTATAAATCCAATGATGAATTGTAAAAGTGAATAATTGAGAAAAAGCTTAATATCAAATTTTGGTGTCATCATTAATGTAAGTTCCTTGGCTAATGTTGAGAAAGTTGTTAAGCCACCTAAAAAAACGGTAACAAAGAACGCAGGGAACCATGAGATTGAAATTGATAGGCCTATAGTTAATCCAATTAAAAAACTACCAACTAGATTTACTATCAATGTTGCGATAGGTAACTTTGAAGTAAATTTATGATTAAAATAATCAGTAATGGCACTTCTAGCAATTGCACCAAAACCGCCGCCAATCATGACTAAAATGATTGATATCATGATAAACCACCACCTAGTTTTATACCGACGTAACATAACAAAATACCAAAGACATAACTTGTTATAGCATATAGTAGTAAAGTTATAAATTGTTGATGATCAAACATATGTATTAATTCTAATTGAAATGTTGAAAAAGTCGTTAAAGCACCAAGAAAACCAGTCGTAATAGCTTTTTTTAGGGTCGGATGGTTTGAAAAAAATGCAATTGTTAAGGCTGTTAGCAATCCCATTACAAAGGCACCAGTCAAATTGGCTACCAGTGTTCCGATTGGAAAACCTCCGTCAGTATTCAGAAAAGAAATGAGGTAACGTAATAAAGCGCCTAAAGCACCACCGATAAAAATATATACATATTGCATTTGTCTCACCTCGAAAAGAAGTAGTTTGAATTTAAAAAAGAGGTTTTGGCAACGCGACGACAAAAATTGTCGATGCATTATCAAACCTCATTATATGTTATATCTTGTTGTATAACTATAGCGATTAGATGTATAGTTATGATTTCGAAAATCTAATATTTTTTATACGCAACAACGTCATCAAATTGAATTACTTATTATGGCGTGATACATTGTATTGTTTTGTATTAAGGCCACATTGACATTTAATCTTTTTTAAATAAAGCCGAATGTACGAACAATTGAAAAGATATGTACTAAAATAACGATTAGAATAATCCATGGCAAACTTTTACTCGCAATTCTAATCCAATCTGCATCAGGCTTTAGTGATTTAATTGAACGATCTGCAAAAATTATAGACAAAATTAGTACAATGGAGTTAATAACACTGCAGAAAAGTATTAATTTAATAAAAGAATTAAAAAGTCCGCTTAGGAAAACGTTATTTGTATTAAAGAAAAAGCTTAAAATAATCATTAAGCTAGATAAGTAAAAGTATTTTTTTGAACGAGACATGCTAGACCTCCTGGATGGTTATCATTTACATATCGTATCATAAACAATCATAAAACAATAGTTTAATTACCTTGTTGACACAATGTTGCTAAAGTCATTTTTAAAAAATATAGGCAAAAAATTAGCTATATATTATAAAAGCGTGATATAAATGTTTTATATAACAAAGAAATAAAAATCATTTTTTACAAATGGTTGTAAGAAAAAGACATGCAGATGTTGTTAAATTTTAATAAGAATCAAGGAGGCTATATTATATGGCTAAACTAAATGTAGAAGTATTTGCGGACGGTGCAGATATTGAAGAAATGAAAGCAGCTTATAAAAACAAACAAGTGGATGGTTTTACAACAAATCCTAGTTTAATGGCGAAAGCGGGCGTAACAGATTACAAAGCTTTTGCTGAAGAAGCTGTGAAAGAAATTCCAGATGCTTCAATTTCATTTGAAGTATTTGCAGACGATTTAGAAACTATGGAAAAAGAAGCAGCAATTTTAAAACAATATGGCGAAAATGTATTTGTTAAAATTCCTATTGTAAATACAAAAGGTGAATCAACGATTCCTTTAATTAAAAAACTTTCAGCTGACAATGTGAGATTAAACGTTACGGCTGTTTACACAATTGAACAAGTTAAAGAAATAACTGAAGCAGTAACTGAAGGTGTGCCAACATATGTTTCAGTATTTGCAGGACGTATTGCAGATACAGGCGTAGATCCATTACCATTAATGAAAGAGGCTGTAAAAGTTACGCATAGTAAAGACGGCGTTAAATTATTATGGGCAAGTTGCCGCGAATTATTCAATGTGATTCAAGCTGATGAAATTGGTGCAGATATTATTACATGCCCAGCAGATGTTGTGAAAAAAGTGAATACAAACTTAGGTCGCGATATTAACGAATTATCAGTAGATACAGTTAAAGGCTTTGCGAAAGATATTCAATCTTCAGGTCTTTCTATTCTATAATATATAAATATATTTAAACCCTCATAGGCATTGTGCTTATGGGGGTTTTCCATCATAGTTATTAATGAAGTTGAAGTCAAAATTCAGCTAAGTAAAAGCTCGAGTTATAAAAAGTCTAAATTGATTCAACAGAAGTAGTAAAGGAAATTAGTCTCGCGTATTTTAGAAAATGAATAAAAACAATTACTATATGCAACTCAAGAATAAAATATTATTTAAGCCACATACCTATAGAGTACAAAATATACAAGTTGTACTTATATATAGGTATGTGACTTTTGATTTTAAGCGTAAAGTAAAAGTTGTTATGTTTGTATTAGTTCTAAATTATTTTGCACTTGATGACATGTATTTTTGAGTTTAAGTGGTGACTCAAGTTCAATAAAATAAATATTAGATAGATAATTTGAAAATAATATGAAAGGTTATCTCAAAATTATCCCCATATTATAAAGAGCAGAGCTAATAAGTTATTTAAGAAGTGCATGAATATTACCACTTCTAATCGTTTTGTTTTTATATAAATTAGGCCAAAAATCAAACCAGAATATAAGTAAGGTAAATAACCAATCCAAGTGTCAGATTCGTGTAATGATGCAAAAACTAAACTAGACACAAGTAACCCTAAAAACAAGTGTTTTCTGAATATAACCCTTATTATCATACCGCGAAAAACAATTTCTTCCACAATAGCGGGGATGATGGTAACAGTGAAAATAGAAATATAGAATGGTGTATTTCGTATTTCATGCTCTAATTGTTGTTCATTTGCCGGTACGTCATGAAAATATAAATAAAGATTATCTAACCCATAAATTAATAGTGCACCACCTATAATATAAATAACTTGATACAATGTTAATTTTTTAAAAGAGAATAAATTGATTTTGAATAGCCTCAATAGAATTAAACCTACTAATACAATCAGCATGCTATAAAGTAAATGTACTTCACTGACAACTATGCCGATAAATAAAATGATAGTAATAAAAAATGCTGCCATTAAAGTTAAAAAATAATTTCCTCGTGTAACCGATAAATCATCGTAAAAAAAGTCTTTGAATTTTTGCATGCTAAATCCTTTCTTTTCATTTTTTAAAATTAATTTTGAATGCAATATGGTTAAGGCTAGATTCATTATATATGAAACATTTATACGATTAAAATTTATCATTGTACTTAGCTAAAAAGCATTAGTTTGAAAAAATTAGCAGACTGTATTTTAGCGTCAAATCACCATTAATGAAATTGTAATATGGATTTTTGTAGATTTGATACATATATTTCTGTAAAATATATAAAATACACTTTCAATTGACGCTAATGTTTAAAATTACGTCAATATTATAAAGGAGAGAAATCCTTAATTATGAATAAAGCATCATTTGATAAAAAAGTTAAAAAGCAATTATGGTTTTTGAACAAGAAGGAGAAACAAGCATTAGATCAACGATTGTCTTCTATATCTGATGATGACAGCGTTAACTTAAATAAGCCTGTTACCTTTGCTAATGCTTACTTAAGACAAAATGTATTTCGAAATAAAGAAACAAAAAGTTATAGTATGTTTGTTACATTAGTAGTGATGATGTTTGCTTATGTTGCTTTATTAGGCTTGTTTTTATTTGGCCTAATTACAAGTCTATCTGGCGTACAATTTTTCGTTAGTCCTAAGGTAGATTTATCAACAACTGTTGTTATTTTAACAATTATTGGAGCGATTTTATTAATGATTGTTAGCATATATTTTATAAAAATTGTGACATCATACTTTACTAAGAAACTTTTAGAAATTAAATTTAATTCGAAATAGTATTTTCAATGAAGTGCTTCAAAGCTAAATTTTCATGACATTTTTTTGAAACTAGAGAAAATGGCTCATCAACTTCTAGCTGAATGCCTTCTTGAAAATGTATTAATGTTGAATTCTCTATGGCAGTCATACCCACAATATAATGTGCATTGATATAAATTTGTATCGGTGCACGTTTATGTTTTAACGGAAAAAGTATAGTTTTTGCGTTGATGTAAATGGGAACCAGTTTATTAATATTTAGTATGTTTTTTGCAGTCTCAATTAGCACACTTTGTGATGATAAATGCAATTTCGCATAATATGAAACGAGTTTGTTAATTGGAACTTTAAGAATGTAATCACAATGTAAAAAGACACAATTTGTTTCGAGATGGTTTGAAGTAGCAGTTTGGATATAAAGTAGATATTTAGTAGAATTGTCTTGCAAATATATTACTCCTCGTATAATAAGTTGTTAATTTAATGGTTAAGATAAAATTATATGAAGATGTTAGGGTGTTTCAACATCATTAACACATCGACCGAAATTTCACAATAAACTAATTAAAATTTTGTTGGCATTTACGCTTAACGGATGTCTTAATTAATTTAATCGATGAAAGCGATAATGACATGATTTCAGCAATTTCAAATTGCTTGTATCCTTCAAGGTATAGTTTGAGCCATAGTCTTTCTCTATGATTTAAAAGCTTGAAGATATCTTGTAAACGAAGGTCATGTTCATTAAAGTATGTTGGTTGTTCAGTTAATGTTGGTGAATTATTCTCACATAAAATGACATCTTTTAATTGATTTTGTTGTCTGAATAAATCGATAAGGTAAAAATTTAATCGAGTGAATAAAAAAGAGGATAAAGATTGCTTGCTTGAGGGTTTATATATCTGACTCAATTGCCACATTTTTATCAAGAGTAGTTGATAATACTCATCATAATTATAGCTAATATTATATTTTTTTAAAAGATGGTGTATGATTTTGTGGTGTTTGTTGTATACGTCATTAAATTTCAAGTAGTCATTCTCCAAGTTATACGTATAACAAATATTTCCGGATAAAGTTAGAATAAAATATTTAGAAAAATCATTCATTTGCGTAATCGCTAAATTAAGTGTTAAATATAAGACATAAGTAATTAATTTAATGTGATATGATGTATTATTACTTTGCTAAATAGTAGATAGAACAAAATTTGTAATCGGGAGGTAACAATGGATTACGCACATTTAAATTTAGAACATTTTTTTGCACGAAACGACGATTTAGATGTTATTAGAGATCGTGCTGATTTCGTGATGATAAATAACTTCACTAATGAAATGATGTATCGTGATGGTCAAATTGAAGGTACGATTGATTTAAATCAGTACTATTATAAAAATAGATCAAATGCAGCAAGTTTTATTATGATGGATTATAAAAAAGAAACTAAGTAAACGAACAAGAGAATTTTTTGTTTTTTAATACGTGAATAATAAGATTATTGATATAAAGGTTTTCAAAGGTTATACAAAAAGATAAAACATTTATGATTCGTAGATCAACGTAAAGTAATGTTGATAAATCGTTTAAAACGTTTCATTTACATTACTGTTTATTTATGAATATGTAACAATGCATAGATAAAATTGTTAAACGGTTTTAATAATGTTAAACTTTATTATCGTAGTCAAACTGAATGTATAACAACAATGACCTAAGAGGTGTGGATATGAATAAACACAAGAAAGGTTCTATTTTTGGAATAATAGGACTTGTTGTCATATTTGCTGTTGTCTCATTTTTATTTTTCTCAATGATATCCGATCAGATATTTTTCAAACATGTTAAATCAGACATTAAGATTGAAAAGTTAAATGTTACATTAAACGATGCAGCAAAGAAACAAATAAATAATTATACGAGTCAACAGGTATCAAATAAAAAGAATGATGCATGGAGAGATGCATCTGCAACTGAAATTAAAAGTGCAATGGATAGCGGTACTTTTATCGATAATGAAAAGCAAAAATATCAATTTTTAGATTTATCAAAGTATCAAGGGATTGATAAAAATAGAATTAAACGTATGTTAGTAGATAGACCAACGTTATTGAAACATACGGATGATTTCTTAAAAGCTGCTAAAGATAAGCACGTTAACGAAGTTTATTTAATTTCACATGCATTATTAGAAACTGGCGCAGTTAAAAGTGAATTAGCTAATGGAGTCGAAATTGATGGCAAAAAATACTACAATTTCTATGGAGTAGGAGCCCTTGATAAAGACCCAATTAAAACAGGTGCAGAATATGCTAAAAAGCATGGTTGGGATACACCTGAAAAAGCTATTTCAGGCGGTGCTGATTTCATTCATAAGCACTTCTTATCAAGCACAGATCAAAATACATTGTATAGTATGAGATGGAATCCAAAAAATCCAGGAGAACATCAATATGCTACTGATATTAAGTGGGCAGAAAGTAATGCAACAATTATCGCTGACTTTTATAAGAACATGAAGACTGAAGGAAAATACTTCAAATACTTTGTGTATAAAGATGACAGTAAACATTTGAATAAGTAATTTGATAAGCTATGAGTTGTTTTTTTGACTGGGACATACTAAAAAGACGCTTTCTATCTTGTTTTGATAGAAAGCGTCTTTTTATATTAAAGAGAGATATTGATTGATAATTCCGCCAATGCAAGTTGGCGGGGCCCCAACATAGAGAAATTGGAACACCAATTTCTACAGGCAATACAAGTTGGGGCAGGACATCAATAAAGAAGGTTCTCCACCAAATGTGGTGGGTATATAATTTAAAGAACTATTTTAAATTACAACTTTTAGAGTTTTTATTATTAGGCGGCCAGTCCATTATTGGGCTTGGTTGTCTTCTTTTTTTCTCCTTTGT
>NZ_JACVZJ010000027.1:0-29131 GCF_017151945.1 Staphylococcus sp. EG-SA-10 | reverse complement strand
TACACATAGGCGCACTTGTCTCCTTTAGTTTGGGTTTGGTCACTTTAAATTATAGAGGCAATTGCGCTTTTTGTGTATTAAAAAAAGCAGGAAGTTTTACCTTCCCACCATAAAAGATGAAGAACCTCTTTAAATGACTTCGATTAATCTATCTCCTCCAATTTTTAAAACTTATTTCAATTAAATCTCAAATATTAATAATTCGTATAGTTTAAAACTATCTATTCAATTCCCCTAAAATAAAAGGGATTGATGAAAAGCCATTCAGTTTTTCATCAATCCCTTTTAGCATAATTACGAACTACGTCATACTATCTACAATAACCATTTCATCATAATTGATGGCTTCTCTTAGTTTTAACGCTGTACCTTCTGATACTTCATCTGTATCAATCAACTCACGTAAAATGCGTCGTTGTTCTCTCAATGCATTTAATTTAATTTTAGTAATCGTATCTTCACTTGCTGAGTTGAAGAAATTAGACGGTGTTAAGTTTTCAATTCGCATTAAATAACCGTCACAAACCATTCCAACTTCAAGTGTATTATCTTTTGTTGTTTCCTTAGACAAACGACTAACCACATTATAATGGACTAATTTATTAATTTTATTTAATTCCATTAAGTTATCCGTAACACTAAGTGAAGATGCCGAGTTCACTCTCGTTTGTACTCTTCGTTTTAATAAAGCACCTCGTAATAATACAATCATTCTTCTTATTAATGATGCTTGTCTATATACCTGTGTTCTTTCAGCATAACGCATATAGTTTTCAAGTACACTATTCGTTATTTGTCCTTCATCTACTAAAGACTCTAATGTTTTTGTTTCTACATTAAAAGCAATTTTTTGTAGACGTTCTAATTCTTTAGAGTTTTCATCATCTTTCTCTACAGTTTTTAAAAATGCTAATTTGTCATGATATTCTTTAATCACGTTACCATATTTAAAACTTGTTTCGAAAGTAGATTTTTGATTTAGATAATCAATAACTTGTTCTAATATATAAATTCTAGCAACTTTAAACGACATATTGCCAATTACTGTTTTAGGTGCAGGTTTCGTTAATAATGGCAATAATACTTGCGCAACTACCAAACTAATAATAACCATACCAGATGCAATAAATAATAAGTCGTTTCTATACGTAAAAGCATGATGACCTGCTAAAAAATACGGTAACGTTAATGCGATTGCTAAAGAAATTGTTCCATGCACACCACATAACGTCATAATTAAAGCGTATAAACTTCGCTTTGGTGGTTTCTCAGTTGTTGGATTATCATCATCATTTTTAGTCATCATTTTTTGGAATGGACTGATGGCTAAATAAAAATAAGGATATAAGACATAAACCCAAACAAATCTAAATAGATAGACAGCTAAAGCAACAACAATAGTGATGCCTATTAAAAAGATTAAATTGTGCGGTTCTGTTTTGATAATTTTAATAATAACTTCAGGTACTAAAAATCCTAATATTGAAAAAACAAAGCCATTTAAAACATAACCTAGTATATTCCATGTATGATTGTAACTCATTTGCAGTTGTGTTCGTACTTGCATAATTCTGTCACGTTCGAAACCATGTACAAGTCCTGCAACTACTGCTGCAATGATTCCTGATGCGTGAAACAATTCAGCAATTAAATATGTAACAAATGGTGTTAACAATTGAATAATTGTAAACATATTAATGTTTTCATATCCTCGACGCATCAATGTTAATCGGAACCTTACTAATGCCATACCTATAAGTAAACCAACCACTGCGCCACCAATTGATGCAATTAAAAACAACTGAACAGCATCAACAAGTGAAAAAGCACCTGTAACTAATACTCCAACAGCTATTTTAAATGAAATAATACCAGCAGCATCATTCAATAATGACTCACCTTCAAGAATTGTCATTGCTCCTTTTGGCAAGACCTTTCCTTTAGTGATTGCTTGCACTGCTACTGCATCAGTAGGACAAAGAATGGCAGCAATTGCAAATGCTGCTCCAATAGGTAAATCTGGCCAAATCCAATGAATAAATAAACCGACACCTATCACAGTAGTAATGACTAATCCTAATGCCATCATCATCACTGGCTTAATATATTTCCTTAAATGGACTCTAGAAACATTAACACCTTCTACAAATAACAAAGGCGCAATCATTGTTACCATAAACAATTCAGAATCAAAATTAAATTGAACAGGGATTGGGGTAATAAATAGTAACATGCCCAAGAAAATTTGTATAAATGCTAGGGGTACTTTAGGTATGAAAGTATGGACAAACGAACTTAGTATCACAACAGCTATAAATATAAGAATTGTTTCAAATATTTCCAAACTTTCACCTCTCTAAAAAGTATTGTTTAATTGAAAATTAAGTATCACATCTCGTTGTAATTATACTTTAGAGGATAAATTGAGTTAGAGACCACAAAAGCACTTTAATATAGATATATGTCTACGATTGCAGTACTTAAATTTGCAATTATTTAATTTTATTTTATCACTAATTGTTTGTATAAATAAACAACTTGCTTTCACATAACAACATTAACTTATAATACAAAAATGAGCACCTTAAAATCGACTAGCCAATTTCAAAGTACTCTTTTAATGATTAATTTTGAAAGCAAATCTTCAAAAGCATTGTTATGCTTAACAATTTAGCCAACACTTCAATCGTTTTGATACCATTTCTTACGATGCTCTTCTCGTTTTTTAGCACGTAATTGTAATGCTTCTGTAGAGTTTTGTTCATTTGAACTTAATAATATTGATGCATGTGTGTGATCATCATTTTTTCGATACATATAAGCGCCGTTGCGATAAGCAGCGCGAGCGACTAAGTGCATGCCGACGGGTGAAGTTAAATTAATAAAAACAAGTGACAGTAATAAACGCACACTGAAAAATCCTGTATTCACAATAAAATAAATTAATACACCGATTAAAGTTAATAACACGGATAAAGTCGAACTTTTTGTTGCAGCATGACTTCTTAAGAAAACATCTTGGAATTTCACGATACCTATTGCACTAATAAGAGCAATAAAACTACCTAACAACAACATCACAGCAGCAATAAGACTAAAGATTTCTTTTGTTATTTCCATTAAACACATGCCCCCCACCAATAAAGCGTGATATTGAAACTGAACTTACAAAAGATATAATGGCAATGAGCATGATTGAATCTAAGAAAGAAACGGTGCCCATAAGTACACTTAACACACCCACAATTGACATTACGACAGCACTTGTTGTATCAAATGTAACGACACGATCTGCTGTTGTAGGTCCCTTGATTAATCTAAATAAACAGATGATTAATGCAATTCCAAAAATAATGAGTGAACTAATAATCATAATATGTGTTATTGTTTGTATCATCGCGACACCTCCAATATTAAGTCTTCATAATGCTTAATACTTCTTAACAAACTATCTTTTTCTTTTTCTGACACGTCGATACTATGAATAAAAAACTTTTTAGAGTCTTGAGAAATTCGTATTACTGTAGACCCTGGAGTTATAATAATTAAAATTGTTAAAAATGTTATTGCCCAGTCACTTGTTAGTCTTGTTTCATATGAAAGTAATCCAGGGTTCATATCTTTTGTTTTAAAAAGAATATAATTAATCGTGCTAATGCTAGATGTTATTAATTGATATAAATAAACACCTAAAAATTTAATAGCTACCCAAATTTTTCTAACATAAAAATCATCGCTGAAAAACCTGTGTAATATATAAATGACAATTAAACCAATTAAATATCCAGAAAAGAAAGTCGAGAATTTAAAATGATCTTCATCTTGAAATAATACCCATAAGAATGCAATGATAATATTTAAAACTATTTGATTCATTTAGTCCTCTCCTTTCAAATGCGGATTTACAAGTTTTTGATATAATTGATCCCTCGTGTTCAACTCAGTTGCATCACTTGTAACATTTAACACAACAGGCGCAGCAATTCCGATTGCGATAACCACAACTACTAAAATACTTAAAATTCTTTTTCGATATAGTGGGATTTTCTTAAAATTAACTTCCTCCCCATCTTTATCTCCAAAATACATATAAAAAAGTATCCTAAATAAACTGTACATTGCAATTAGACTAGTAATAATCATTAACGCTAGTCCAATATAATTGCCATTTTGTAATGCACCTTGGAAAATAAGTACTTTTCCTGGAAAACCACTAAATGGGGGCACGCAGCCAATAGCAAAAATCATTATAATAAACGCAACTCCAAATAAAGGTTCTTTTTTAGCTAAGCCATTCAAATATTGATATTGTCGATAGCCTGTAATGTAAACTAAACTACCAATAATAAAGAATAGCAATGTTTTTACAACAATATCATTTACTAAATAAAATATTGCACCATTAATACCTGCAAACGTGTTTGTTCCTAAACCTAAAATGATAAATCCTATTGAGATTATGACTTGGTAAGCTGCAATCTTTTTAATATCTTTATAAGCAATGACACCTATAGCGCCGATGACCATAGTTATAGCAGCCATAGTTGCTAGCAATGGATGTATGAGATCATTATGTTGATCAAATAGTAGAGTAAAGAATCGAATTAATGCATAGGCCCCTACTTTGGTCATTAACGCTGCAAATAATGCCGCAAGTTCAGTATTTAACACAGCGTAGGCTTTCGGTAGCCACATAAAAAGGACCAGCGCTGCTTTCGCACTAAATGCGACTAGGAAAATTAATGAAATCATTGTTACAGTGCGATTATCTCCCATATCATTCAAACGCATTGCAATATGTGAAAAGTTTAATGTACCTACTGTTTTATAAAGTAAACCTATACCTAATAAGAATAGCCATGAACCAATAATATTCAAGACAACATAAATAATTGCAGCACGTAATTGTTCTACAGATTGTCCAAGTGTAATGAGTACAAATGACGCTAGTAACATAATTTCAAACATGACGTATAAATTAAATAAATCTGATGTTAGAAAAGAGCCTATCACGCCAACGCTTAAAAATAATATGAACGATGGCAAGTGATAACGATTTGCTTTATGTTCGCCACGCCCAAATCCGTATGCCATAATTAAAGTAATCACAAACGAAGCGGTTGTAACCATAATTAAACTTAAAGAATCTCCTAAAAACTGTATACCAAAGGGCGCTGACCATCCTCCAAAGTCTAGCGTAATTGGACGGTGACGCTGAACATAAATTAATAGCATTAATGAAATAATTGTGGTGATAGTCATTGTACCTAAGTATAAATATTTAGAAATACGGTCATTATTTTTTAAAAATACAAGGATTAAGGCACAAAGGAATGGTAATAACATTGGTAAAATCAATAAGTTACTTAGCATCATCTTCCCCCCTTAGGCCTTCGATTTCATCTTCTTTTGTTACTTTATAAGTTCTATAAACAAGTACAAGTAAAAACGCAGTCATCCCAAACCCTATAACTATTGCAGTTAGTACAATAGCTTGTAACAAGGGATCAACAAACAATTGGTTTCCACCAGTTATTAATGGTTCTGATCTACTAGAACCATACGTTCCCATACTCATGATAATGAGATTACCGGCATGAGTATATATTGAAATTCCGATTACAATACGAATTAAATTGATTGATAAAATCATATATGTTCCTATAAACACTAAAAATCCTATAACTAGTAATAATATTAAATTCATGATCGACCTCCACTAAGCGACAACATCACTGTGACAATAACACCAACAACTGAGAATAAAATACCTAATTCAAAAAGTGTTATTGTACTTACATGAATTTGCCCTAAAATTGGAAGTATCCAAGTTGTTTCATATTGAGACAAAAATGGTTTTCCAAAAAACATAGGTATTATCGCAGTAATAGATGATACCAATGCTCCAATAATCATTAAAATTCTAAAATCAATCGGTAAACTTTCTAAAACCTCTTCAACATTAAAAGACAGAAACATTAAAATAAACGCTGAACTAAATATTAAACCACCAATAAAGCCACCACCAGGATTATTATGACCTGCGAAGAAGACATAGAATCCGAAAGTCAATAAAATAAATACAACAAGTTTCGTGACCGTTCTTAACACGACATCATTCTCTTTCATCTTGTCCCCTCCGATCTTGATAATTTAATAATGTGTAAATACCTAGCCCAGTAATAATTAACACTAATCCTTCAAATAATGTATCTAATGCTCTAAAGTCACCAAGTATCGCATTTACAATATTTTTACCACCTGTTAGTTTGTCAGCTTTTAAATAGAAGTCTGATATTGATGATAAACCATCTGTTTGTTGTGTAATAAAAATTAATGATACAACAATAAGTGCCATCAAGAGTGATACAGAAATTTTAATTATTTCTCTTTTTTTGTTAGCGTTAGATCTTGGCACGTTTGGTAATCTTGAAAAACTGACAATAAATAGTATCGTCGTTATTGTTTCAACTACTAGCTGAGTCAATGCTAAATCAGGGGCTTTCATTGCTATAAAGAATAAGGTCACAACAAAACCGATGACTCCATTTAAAATTACCATTGTCAGTCGTTGACGTATAAAAATTAAAGAAATACCAATTGTGACAGTTACGATTGCTAATATAATTTCTAATGCCCCAAATTCAGAAACATGTAACTGATGTACTTTAGGAAGTCCAATTCGAATATAACCGTATCCGATGATTACCATAAATATGCCCAGTGTCATAATAATGTATTGGTTTAAACGATCTTGCATAACACGTTTAAATCGCTTCGTAGCAAACTTTTCAAAATGTCGATATACCATCTCATAGCTTTTTGAAACTGAAATCTGTCTGATTTTACCTGTGAACACTTTTTTCCAATCTACTTTGATTGCTAGTACACTACCCAATAAAATAATGATGATGGTTAAAAGAAGCGGTATGTTAAATCCATGCCATTGCGAAACATGTGGTGCCAATTGATCAATTTGATGATTACCACCTGATACAGCTCTTAATGCTGGAACGATAATCCCCTTCCCAAATATATTTGGTACAAAAAAGATTACAGGTACTAGCACCATTAATATAAGAGATGGTAAACTAAACAACCATGGTTCGTGGATATTTTTTTTAGTAAAAACCTTAGAATCATATTTTGTCCAAAATACCTCTTTTACCATGTATAGTGCATATGTGAATGTAAAAACACTCGCAATAACACCAACAAACACGATAGCTATCATTGAAATCAAACTAAATTGGGATAATTGTCCAGTTTGTGTTAATGCATCTAAAAACATTTCTTTACTTAAAAATCCATTTAAAAATGGTACTCCAGCCATAGATAGAGCCGCTATCGTCATGACTAGATTCATTTTAGGAAATAGTTGACGCATTCCACTTAAAATTCGTATATCCCTTGAACCTGCTTCATGATCTAAAATACCTACTCCCATGAAAAGTGCACATTTAAAGATGGCATGATTCATTAGATGAAATAATGCTGCAAATAACACAAATACATAAATAGATGCTATTGCGTCTTGTTGGTGTTGAGCATATCCACCACCGATACCGACCATTGCCATAATCATTCCTAGTTGACTGATTGTTGAATACGCTAGAATTCCCTTTAAATCCCATTGTTTTAAAGCTGTGATTGAACCAAATAACATTGTAATTAAACCAACAAACGTGACGATATATATGTACATATTGCTAAGACCTAATAATGGTGTAAATCGAAGTAATAAAAAGATACCAGCTTTTACCATCGTGGCTGAATGTAAATAAGCACTTACAGGTGTAGGTGCAGCCATTGCTCTAGGTAGCCAAATATGAAATGGAAATTGTGCTGATTTTGTAAATGCACCTAATAAAAACATAAAAATCATAGGCATAAACAATCCATGATTCTTAATATGATCTGCTTGTCCTAATATGTCAGTGATGTTATTCGTTCCTGTCATGATATACAGCATAATAAAACCAACTAATAACGCCAACCCACCAAATACTGTAATCATAAATGATTGAATCGCACCAAATTGACTGTCACCATTGTTATACCAATATGAAATCAATAAAAATGATGATACACTCGTTAATTCCCAAAAAATGTACATCAATATCGTATTGTCTGATAATACAATACCAATCATACTGAACATAAATAACGTTAAATAAAAATAAAACCTTGGTAAATTGTCTTTTCGAGAGGATAAATATTGAGTTGCATAGAAGAATACTGCAATTCCAATAAGTGAAATAATAAGAGAAAACATTAAACTTAAACCATCTAAACGTAAATCTAAATTAATATCTAATGTCTTAATCCATGGAATAGAGGTAGAAAGATATTGCAGTTTAGCTACTGATGGTATTTGAATCATAAAATAGATAGATGAAATTACAGGTGCAATCAATGCTATGTACCCGGCATATTTAGCCAATGCTCTACGTTTAGACATTAGAAGTATCATCGCCATAATCACAAGTATGGCAATTAATAAATAAACCAAACTCATTATTAGCCTCCTTTGTTTCTATAATTGTAATGAAATATAAATACTATGTTCACACTCATTTTCTAAACCGATAAAATTTAGTGTTTCAATAGCAGATTGATGCCCTAAATACTTTTGAATGACTGGTATAGGTATACCTTTTTGATAAGCATGATATGCAAATGTCTTACGCAATGTCGTTAGTCCTACATTCTCTATGCCAGCTTCAATTGATGCTTGATGAATAATTCGATATGCTTGCTGTCTAGATAATACTTGATTTGTTCGTAGTGATTGAAAAAGAACGTCTTCATTCGAAAGACTCCTGTCCTCTATATATTGAAGTAGTTCTTTCGATAATGTTTCTGGTAATTTAATTTTAATCAACGAATGAAAATGTGCTTTACACATTTCTGATAACGTACACTTTTCAATTAGTCTCTTAACTTGAGAGACTGTAATTGTTAATAATTCTGATACTTTCAATCCACTATGTATAGCTAACTTAAAGAATAAATAGTCACGTTCAGATTTTATCTTGAGCGCTTCATACATTTTAACAATATCATCATTAAATTTAATCGCTTCTACTTTATTCATTACTCAACCTCCCCTTGCTTTAAGTGTCTTAATCATAGCTATTTTATATTTTAGTTACATATATCTATTGCCTTTTTTATAGATTTTAAACATAGAAAATAAAATTAGCCATTTTATTATTTTATTTCGATATATAGTGTGAAAGGAGGTTTTAAAATATGAGTAAAATAAACCACATCACTATTGTATTATCATTTACAAAAGTAGACGCTAACGGCAAACAAACAGAATTTAAGCGTCGATTCGCCAACATTAACCCTGATGCATCAAACGACCAAATTAAAACATTCAGCAAACTTATCGAGCGACTTACTGGAGAAACATACAACAACATCGAAGTCATCAAATCTGTATCAATTTAATCAGGAGGACACTTTCATGACTAAAACACTTGAATTAAGTTTTAAATCTTCACTAGACAAGCCTGTAAAACTGCAATTACCACAATTAAACAACGTAGTGACCGAGCAAGTTGCACGTGATAGTATGAATGCGTTAGTAGATTTAAATATTATAAAGTCAAATAGTGGTACTATCACCAAAGTACATTCTGCTCAAATTATTGATAAAACAACAACTGTTTTATTTGAAGATAAGAAATAGATATAAAGAAAGCGCAATTAATTTAGTATAAATACTAACACCCTGGACTTTCATCATGATTGTCTAGGGTGATTTTGTTGTGTTAATGTCCTGTTTTTTTCAACATTATTGTAAATGAGTTGTATATTTTCTCTATAATGATAATGTATACATATGATTTTATTATTAACTTTGGAAAGTGAGACTTTATTCATATGCTTCTTTTCTATATCATTGGTGTCCTAGTTGGAATGCTTATTCCTATCCAAACATCTGTCAATTCAAGACTATCACTGTATACTAAATCGCCTTTCTATACTTCATTCATTTCATTTTCAGTTGGAACAATTTGTTTAATCGTCTTAAATATTTTTATAAATCCTGACGTTTTCTCATTACACTTTTTTAGTAATCAAACATTCAACTATACTTGGTTCGTTGGCGGATTACTCGGTGTTGGCTATTTAACTGGCAATTTATTGTTATTGCCAAAATTAGGTGCAACATTAACTGTAATTGCAACAGTTGCGGGCCAAATTATAATGGGTGTCATTATTGATACGTTCGGATTATTTGGTGCAACAGTTCATGATTTTAATTTAATTAAAGCAATTGGAGTACTACTATTAATTGTTGGTATCATCACAATGAATCAATTTAACAAGAATAATTTATTACTAACTGATCAAAAGTATTTACTGTTTTGGCTTCTCTTAGGATTTATTTTTGGTTTCTTTCCACCTATTCAAACGACAATTAATAGTGCTTTAGCAAGTCATACTCATTCACCAGCCTTTGCATCATTAGTTTCATTTACAATTGGGTCAATAACGCTGTTGATTTTAACCGCTATTTTTAATCGTTCTTTAAAACTAAAAACAAGTCATTTAAAATTCGGTAAATTAAAACCTATCTATTTTACTGGCGGTATACTTGGCATGGCTTTTGTAACAGCTAACATTATCTTAATGCCTCATATGGGTGCAGCATTAACAACACTTATTGGGATGTTTGGCCAGATTCTAATGGGCATATTGATAGATCACTTTGGATTATTTGGTTCACCTAAAATAGCAATGACATCCAGAAAAACTATTGGTCTATTATGCATTTTGACAGGCATTATACTTTTAAGATTATTTTAAATTAACTTTTAGCTTATCATTTTAACTTGTAATTATTTTTAAAAGTGATAAGCTATTTTTTTGTAATCTAAAAATCTTTAGAAAAGCGTTGATTTGGGTAGTATTCTTTGACACAACAAATTTTAATTTAGCAAATTAGACACTCAACTCATTCTTAAGACCTAAATTAATGTTGTTTTTTAATAATTTATACCAAATTAATAGCAAAAATTATGTTATTCGTGCTAATATTTCATAGTTGGTTATTCAATTAATTAAAAATAAGTCAAAATGCACAACTTTTTATAATTCATTGAGTCGAGTTTGAAAAATAAAAGTGCTTTAATGCATAATCAATTATCGTACTTTCTATTATTTGTTACCCGTTATCAATCGGAATAACGTATAGACACTTTAACGTGCTATAGATTGGTTTTAATCACTAAATTAATGTGTTTTTCGTATCATTAAAACTGCACTGAGAATTACTAAATTAAAAAAATTATAAAAATTTTTCATTTTTAGTGATAAAATTCTGAAAAATGGGTATAAATAGTAGAAGAAGTTAACTTGGAAGAGTTAAGCTATAACAAAGAATCTCTTTAGACACACATTGAATATCGAAACATTTAATTGCGCTAAATCGTTTCATTAAATAAATTACCTTGTATTGACGATTAAATTAAGGTAAATTATAAAAAATGCTGATATTTTTGACTAAACCAAATGCTAACCCAGAAATACAATCACTGTGTCTAATGAATAATTTGTTTTATAAACACTTTTTTGTTTACTTCTCATTTTTAATTAGTTATAATTAACTAAATAATAGAGCATTAAATATATTTAATAAAACTTATTTAATGCAAAATTATGACTAACATATCTATAATAAATAAAGATTAGATATCAATATATTATCGGGCAAATGTATCGAGCAAGATGCATCAAATAGGGAGGTTTTAAACATGGCAATTACAAAAATCAATGATTGCTTTGAGTTGTTATCAATGGTCACTTATGCTGACAAATTAAAAAGTTTAATTAAAAAGGAATTTTCAATTAGCTTTGAAGAATTCGCTGTATTGACATACATCAGCGAAAACAAAGAGAAAGAATACTATCTTAAAGATATTATTAATCATTTAAACTACAAACAACCACAAGTTGTTAAAGCAGTTAAAATTTTATCTCAAGAAGATTACTTCGATAAAAAACGTAATGAGCATGATGAAAGAACTGTATTAATTCTTGTTAATGCACAACAACGTAAAAAAATCGAATCATTATTGAGTCGAGTAAATAAACGAATCACTGAAGCAAACAACGAAATTGAACTATAATTTTGTTTAGCGCAATTTGGTGAAGTTTGATAGATGATACATTCTATTAAACTTCCTTTTTTTATGTCTTTTTTTCTAAATATAGAGAATTTATGTATAAATCGCGTGTATTCATTACATGATTATCTGACAATATGCATTCGCATCATAAAAATTTCATGCAAAATCATGTGAATGAGGCATCAATCAATGTTCTAGGTGATAAAATGTTATGTTTGCGGGGTCGAACATAAAGAATTTCGAAAAGAAATTCTACGGGCAAAGCAAGTTGGCGGGGCCCCAACACATAAGCTGACTGAAAGACAGCTTACAATAATGTGCAAGTTGGCGGACAACGATAAAGAAATACATTTCTTCAGAAATTAGTATTCCTATTTTAAAGTACACATTAGCAGTGTCTAATGATAAAGAACCACTACTTAATAAATCATCAGTGGTTCTTTATCATTTCTATCCCATATCATTTTCTATTTTACTTTTTCTAAAAAATTTAAATAATAATTCATAAATGCTTCTGGTTCTTCAATATGCGGTGCATGTCCTGAATGTTCGAAGATTTTTTTCGTTACATTTAAAAAATGCGCTTCCAATTTAAAATGATTCTTATCTTTAATCAAAGGATCATGTTCCCCATTAATTAACAAAGTAGGTACACATGTACGTTTTTTTAAATACATAGGTTCATCTTTATGCAAAATTAATGAACGAATTGCCACCGCACTATCATCCTCAGACTTAATGCTATATATTCTTTGTTTTTGATACCATTTCATCGTCTTCTCTTGATTTCTAAACAATTTAGAAAATAAAAGAATATACGCTTCAGACTTATTAAAACCCGCTATATCATCTTGATATTGAATTAACAATTGAGTAAAGCTGTGTATTAAGTCATCTTTCTTCGATGCAATGGTAGTTAATGATTTTACACGATAAGCATATTTATCTGTAAATAACTTAGCAACTACCCCACCTAAATCATGTCCTAGAATATGTGCCTCATGAATATTTAACTTCTCCATTAGAATTTTTAAATCCTCAACGTGATCGTTTAAATCGTATGATTCACTTTTAGAAGACTTGCCATGACCTCTTAAATCGTAAGTAAGTACTTTATATGATGATGCTAGTTGATGTTGCAAATCTTCAAATCCAGCTAAATTACCATCCAATCCATGAAGTAATATTATAGGATCCCCTTTACCTTCAATTTGATAAGTTAATTGGATTTGAGGATTAATTGTGACTTTATTCATTGTGACACCTCCCTCAATAAACTATATACCCAACCTTCATTCTATATACGCTTCCATTTTATAAACAATTTTTTTAAATTATTTATAAATTACAAAAAGTTATTCCAACAATAAAAAAACTATTCATCTCAATTAATACAATTAATCAAGTGAATAGTTTTATCATATTTATAATCTTGTACGTGAAGATAATCTAATTGTGAAATATATAACTAGAACTACTAATAATATCCATATAATTAATGAAAAAATCTGGGCTGATTGTGGATTATGAATCATTGCATCGACGGTTTTTTGACAAAATAATAAGCCGATTCCCGAAAACTCAAGTCGCTTATAAAATATGCCGGCAATTACTAAAATAATACCAATGAAAAAGAAAAATTGATGTCCAAAATTTGTAATTGGTATAACGCCCCAAGTAATATTAAATGCTTGTAATATAATTAATAACAAGGATATGATAGCGATAATTGTACCCATAATCATTTCTATTTTATTACTACGCAAGTAATTCTTTTGTGACACCCTTAGGTATACAACAATAGTCATTGGAAAAATCACTAAACAATAAAATAGACTCATTCCAGTAATAGCTTGAAACTGAACATACTGTTTATCATATAAATAGGATATGAGAATGAAGTTTATAATAAAGAAAATAACTGGATTCATTTGTAAAGCAAACAAATTCCTTTGAATCATTAATATGATTTGTGCTGGAGATTTTCTTTTATATTCAATATAATCTTGATCTTTCTTTTCAGAATTTTTTATATCAGTAATTACTTTCTCTTTAATATCATCAATCAAATGCGGTGATAAACCTTTATGATTAAAGTAATCTTCTATATTTTCTAGTAAAATTTTATCGTTAATACGCATTGGTAGTACTCCTTTAAAATGAAACATCTTTATTTATTGTATTGGTTTAATATCCCCTTCGCAAATCATAAAAATTTATATTCACTGTATTATGCCATGTAATAAAATAACCGACAAGTATTGCGATTTAACTTGTCGGTTAAGCACGATTAATTTAATTATTATTTTTCCAAATCAATACGATATAATTTTATGTTTTTATCTTTTGGTGCTGAGGCAAATTGATAAGTCGTTTTGCCTTTTTCAATATATCCAAAATTACCAGCAACTTTGCTATATTCCGTATGTGTTACTGCTTTGCCAACATAATTTTTAACAGCTTGATATGTTGGACCATTAGCATCATTATACATCATTGAAATATGAGTTACTTTACCATTGTTTTTCTTACCATCAGTAGTTACTAATAACATACCTTTTTTAGTATGAAATTCGTAATAATGTTCAGTTCCATCTTCATTGTAAGAATACATCGGATTTTTGTACTTAGTTAAAACATCTTTAATAGATTCGCCAATTTTCACATTTTCTAATGACTGATCACCCTTAATTAATTGTTTAACAGTATCAATAGAGTTGCCACTTGCTGCTTCGGCACTAGTGTTCGCTATGCCTACTCCCATTACAACAGAACATGCAATTATACTTGCCGTTAGTAGCTTTTTCATAAGCACTCTCTCCTTTTATTTATATCGTCTTGTGCTCACAACCATTATACAACAATCATTTCTAAAACAACAGTCATATTACAATTATATTACAAATAATAATTACTACTTTTATATTTCACTTATCACTAAAAATTAAACATGCTTTTCATCGTGATGTTTGTTGATAAATGAAGCTGTATCTTCAACGAATCTTTCTTGCTCTTCAACAAATGGGAATGCACTTGATTCTTGATATACTTCAAAGTCCGCATTTTTGATTAAATCAGCTACTTCTTTAGCTTCTAATCTTGTTGTTCTTTCACCGAATTCTCCTGCAATAATTTTTGTCGGTACTACGACATTTCTATAAGTTTGAGAAATATCAGCGTTTTTGAATACCTCTTTAACTGCTTGAATTTCTTCTTTAGTTGAAATTTCATTTGTATCTACGACATGTTTGAGGAATCGATTCATTTTTCTCGGACGATAATACTTGCGCTTATTTAAAAATTTATCTTGTTTTTCAGGATCCCAGTTTCGAATAATATGGGCATATTTTCTAAATAAACGTTCTTCCGGTAATTCACCTTCAATAGATGTTGGATTTACCAACATAAGTGATGATGTAAATTTAGGATAACGTACTGAAATATCCGCACCAATGATTCCACCCATTTCATGGCATACAAATGCAACTTCTTCAATGTATAAATATTTAAGTAATTCAACAATGTCATCAGAAAAATCTTTTATTTCAATGTGACGAGGTTTATCAGAATAGCCATGTCCACGTAAATCAATTAACACAACTTGAAATGATTTTGCTAATTCTGCTGCTAATTTATTAAACACAGAATAATTATCAAGTACAGTATGAATCAATACGATAGGATAGCCTTCACCTAATGTACTGTAATGTATCGATGTTCCATCTTTTCTAGTAAATAGATCCATAATTTTCTCCTTTATTATCATTTTTTATTGGTAAAATGGTTAATAATTCTTCCACTGTTGTAATTGTAAAATCAACTTCTTCTTCGAGTGGTTCAATTTCAGCATCTTCTTGTTTATACCATACACTAACCATGCCCATAGCTCGTGCTGGAGCTACATCATTTAACGCATCATCTCCAACATACATAATTTGCTCAGGTAATACCCCTAGTTGATCAATCATATCTTCAAAAATTTTAGGATGTGGTTTACGAAAACCAACTGTTTCTGATGTTGATAAATAATTAATAACATGCATCAAACCAAGTGAATGTAATCGAAATTGTTTAATCTTAGATTTACCATTTGCGATAACACCAATTTGAAAGCCTTTTTGCGATAGCTTTTCTAGTGTATATAAAGTATCGTAATAAGGAAATACATAACGATAAAAATGCATTTCAAAATCATTAAATAAGTCTTTCCAAGTTAGCCTATCTACATGGAAACGTTTAATGATTTCTTTATATAAATCAGGTTTATCATTATCTTCATCGTCATCTAGCTCAATAAATGCTTTTTTAAAATCTGCTAGTTGAACATGAATTAAGTAGTCATGAAATCGTTCATATTGCTCTTCGATAAATTTCTCTCGAGATTTAACTCTGTCCAACAACGTACCTTCTAAATCAAATACAACTGCTTTAATTTGATTCAAATCCATCGCTTATGCCCTCTTTATGTTTATAGTTATTTTTATTTTAGCAAATGTCATGTGCTAGTGTAACCGTTTCGACTGAGATATTAGCATGTAAAATAACACTGGTATACCAATTAATGCAATGATAATACTTGCCGGTATTTGTACTGGTGACAATATATGGCTACCAATAAAATCTGCCATAACCATTATTTGTCCTCCAATTACAATATTCAAAGCCAATTGTCTTCCTAATGATTGTTTCCACTGCCATTTTCTAATGAGTTGTGGTATCACCATACCAATGAATCCAATGATGCCAACATATGCGACATTTATCGCCGTTATCATAGAAGCTATACATAACGCGATATATGTAATTATTTGAACATTTAAGCCTAGTGACTGACTTTTTAGTTCTCCTAATTGCAATAACTTTAGTTGATTAAGAATGATAAATATACCAAACAGTGCAATGATAAATGTGATTGCTATTGTGGATACATTTGAGTATTCTGCATCACCAAAACCACCGAACAGATAATTGGCAATTGTATTTAATTTACGAGGTTTTAATAAAATCAAAAAATATAAAAGTGAATTGAATAATGCACCAATCATTAAACCACTTAATATTAAGATTCTAACTGGATATCCTTGGCTCAATACCGACGTAATGACTAATACAGTTATTAATGTTATCAAACTAAATGTTATTGAAAATACAGGAATCCATAACGTTGATAATCCTAAAAATAATGCTAATCCTGAACCAAATGTAGCACCGCTTGCCAATCCTAATGTAAAGCTATCTGCCAATGCATTATTTAAAACTGTTTGAAATATAAGGCCTGCAACAGTCAATATCATACCTGTCAACAATGCTTCTAATAATCTCGGTAATCTAACATTGATTAAAATAGACTGGTTAAATACATCATTGATATCCCCCAACTGCCAAAATAGATATATGCTAGTTGTTATAATCAATATAACCATCCAGCTCAATAATACTTTATTAAATGTCATAGCATTCTCTTTTCTTTCATCGATAATTACATTTATTATAGCAATCACATACTCGCGTTGCTATCATTCACTAAATATATTTTAAAAACCCCTTATCTCAAACATGTAATTTTTACTACATGTAGCAATAAGGGGCATAATTAGAATGGTTTATTTTCTATAAATTGCATCTCTTAATTCTTTTAATCCTTCATCAATACGTGGACCTGGTCTTGACACTTCATCACCATTTACAACTTCAATACGTGTATTCTTGACAGCATTAATTTTATTGAATCCACCTCTTTTTTTGATGATATCCATATAATCTGATCTTGTCTTAGCTTCCGTCGAAATTAATATATCTGGGTTCTTTTTAATAATACTTTCCTTCGTTACAGGGTTCCAACCATTAATGTCACTATAAACATTTTGGGCTTCTAATTTTTCTAACATATCATTGAAAAATGTATGCTTCCCTGCTGTATATATTTCAGGCTTTGATGAAACCTCAATAAATACTTTTGATTTTTTATGATGAGCAGGAATTGAATCTATGACTTTATCGATATTATCTTTAGTTTCCTCAACAAGTTGTTCAGCCTGCTTATCATGATGCGTTAATTTCCCAATTTGCTTAAATGTGTTGTAAGTTTCATCAATTGATTGTGCATCTTTAACATACACTACTTTGATGCCTTGTTTCTCTAATGATGACAATACTTTATTTGCAGTTGCCTTTTGCGACTCATGCGCAAGAATTAGATCTGGCTTTGCCTTTAAAAGTTCCTCTTTATTTAGATTCAAAGCATCAAATTGTTTCTTACCCTTTTTCACATCTTTTGGATAATCATCAACCGTTGAAACACCAACTATGTATTTACCTAATCCTAATTCATATAAAATTTCAGTATTACTAGGCATTAACGAAACAATTCTATGGTACGGCGATTTAGACGAGCCATTATCATCGCTACCTTGTTTATCATTATCTTTCATACCACAGCCACTCAGAACAAGCATAAAAATCAAAATAAAAGCAATTAACGATTTCTTCACATTATCACATCTCCTTTTTAATCCCACTTTTCGCTTTAGTGATTAGAGGCTTTTATGCAGTTGTGCGGTAGCATCCAACTGCGTTCCTCTTCACCTTTAGCGATTAGAGGCTTTTATGCAGTTGTGCGGTAGCATCCAACTGCGTTCCTCTTCACCTTTAGTGATTAGAGGCTTTTATGCAGTTGTGCGGTAGCATTCAACTGCGTTCTCCTTCGCTTTAGTGATTAGAGGCTTTTATGCAGTTGTGCCTTAGCATCCAACTGCGTTCCTCTTCATCTTTAGCGATTAGAGGGATTTATGCAGTTACTGCACAAACAAACAACTTTTTTTCTTTATATGCTTCTATTTATTATATAAGTCCACATACTAAAAGAAAATAGTAAATTATTTTTTATATTTCATATAAACTCATCTATCTAACTTCACAGCGTTTACTTTTTAAAGTAAGGTTCTAAAAAATCATAATTCTTTATATCTTTATCTCTAAAGTAATGTTTACCAAATACATCTAACAGAGCATGAAATTCATTAGCATCTTGATTTGTAAAATGATTTGGTAATGTGACTACTTTTTTTAATTGATCATAACTTTTAGTGTTTTCATATCCTAATTTATCATATATTTTTCTTGTATAGCTATCTGGAATAAATTCAATACGTCCGAATATATAAACAAGTAAGACATCTGCTGTTTCACTTCCAATACCTTTCAAAGATAATAATTCTTTTCTTAATTCAGCTTTATATCGCTCATTAATCTCTTGATAATTGAAATGATGTCGTGCTAACCATGTTAATAATGTTTTAATCGTCAGTGATTTACTTTTATAAAAGCCACTTGAATGAATCAATGATTGTAACGTTTCAATAGGTAGTTCTAATATATGATTTGGATTAAAATGCGTGTGTTCTTTAATCTGATTCAATGCAATTTCTGCATTTCGCCATCTAGTATTTTGAACTAAAATTGCACCTAACATCATTTCAATGTCATTATCAGCAGGCCACCAATTTTGAGGTCCCATATGCCTATATAACAATTTATACAATTCATCAGTTCCTAACATTTACATCCTCCTTTTAGAGCCCCTTGAGCTTTAGCGATTAGGGGCTCTTATACAGTTGTTGCGCAAGCAAGCCAACTGTATTCCTTTAACCCCCTTGAGCTTTAGCGATTAGGGGCTCTTATGCAGTTGTACCTTAGCATCCAACTGCGTTCCTCTTAACCTTATTCACATACTAAGCATTCCCAATATGTCACATACCTAATAAAAAACACTCCAACACAAAGTATCTTTCGAGAAACTCTACGTTGGAGTGTATATAAATGTTCTTACATTGATTCAGGTGCGCTTACACCGACCATTGCCAATGCATTTTTCAATGTAATTCTGACCGCTTCAATCATAGCAACATGTGCTTTTGTTTTTTCAATATCATCTGTTAACACTTTTTCAGCATTATAGAATTTATGGAAATGAGAAGCTAAATCTTGAATATAATTAGTAATTCTATGTGCTGATCTATGCTCAGCAGCACTTTCAATTGTAGGTTCGAAATCAGCTACTTTTTTCAACAATTCAATCGCTTTTTCATTTGTAATCGTTGTAAAATCATTCGCAGCAGCTACCTCAATTCCTTGCTCTTTCGCTTGTTTTAAAATTGAACAAATACGCGCATGTGCATATTGAGCATAGTAAACTGGATTGTCTTGAGATTGCTCTTTCGCTAATTCCATATCAAAATCAAAGTGACTATCAGGACTACGCATAGTTAAGAAATAACGTGCAGCGTCAACGCCAACTTCGTCCATAATTTCTCTTAATGTAATCGCATTACCAGTACGTTTACTCATCTTCACTTCTTTACCATTTTCCATTAAACGAACCATTTGCATGATTTGAATTTCTAAACGATTACTATCTACACCAAACGTTTCAAGAGATGCTTTCAAACGATTAATATAACCATGATGATCAGCACCAAATAAATCGATTAAAATGTCATTACCACGTTTAACTTTATCGAAGTGGTACGCAATATCTGGTAAGAAATAAGTATATGTACCGTCATTTTTAATTAATACTCTGTCTTTGTCGTCTTTAAAATCAGTTGTACGTAACCATGTAGCGCCATCAGCTTCATACGTATAACCTAATTCTTTCATTTTTGCTAAAACTTCAAGAATTTCACCTTTTTCATATAAAGATGTTTCACTAAACCAATTATCAAAATGCGTATTGAACTCTGCTAAATCATTTTTCAGTTTAGCCATTTCGTATTCTACGCCTAATTTTCTAAATTCTTTCAAACGTGCTTCTTCAGAATAATCTTTAATTTCAGGGTGTTTCTCTGCTAAATCTTTACCTATTTCAATAATATCTTTGCCATTATAGCCATCTTCTGGCATTGAATAACTATTGTCACCTAAAGCTTCAAAGAAACGTGTTTCAATCGAACGCGCTAAGTTAGTAATTTGATTACCAGCATCATTAATATAATATTCACGTGTTACATTATAGCCAGCTGCAGTTAAAATATTAGCTAAAGCATCACCAACTGCTGCATTTCTAGCATGACCAATATGTAAATCTCCTGTAGGGTTAGCTGAAACATACTCAAGCAATACATTTTGACCTTTTGATTCATTTACATGTCCAAATTGATCACCTTTTTCAATTGCTTCAGGAATAATTGCTGTTAAATACTGATTATCTAAGTAAAAATTAATGAATCCTGGACCAGCAATGTCAATTTGTTTTACATGTGCTTTTTCAGTATCTAAGTTATCAACAATCGCTTGAGCAATTTCACGAGGATTACGCTTTGCAATCTTAGTCAGTACCATCGCAATATTAGTAGCATAATCTCCATTTTTTGTATCTTTAGGAATTTCAATTTTAATATCAGGAATCTCATCTGCTAATCCTGCTTTGTTAATACTTGCTGCAATTTCTTCTACTAATGTTTGTTTCACTTGATCAATAATATTCATTCGCCTATCTCCTTATAGTTAATTTCATATTGATAAGAACCCATTTTTTCATTATCTTGATATAATTCATAATGAATCTTTAACTTGCCACCGTCTCCACTTACGAAATGTAAAATGCGTAATGTTTTAACTTCTAGTGGAATTCGTCCAGCCGATATATCGTAAAAAGTTGTTGTCGTTTGTCCTTCAACAAAATGCAAATTCATATTAATGTCGCCTTTACGAATCAACTTAACGCTATCATCATCCACTTTTATTGTAACATTAACTGTTGCATCCTCAATTTGTTCTACATACCGAATAAAGTTAGATTGCCTTTGTTGCCAAGTTCCTTCAGTAGTAAATTCAAATTTTTCTTTTTCGTTGTGCTGTTTCAACACTTGCTTTGTTTGAATACTTACTTTTTTATCCAATTTACTACTCACCTTAATCTTCGCATAATAGAAATATTATAGCATAAAATAAGGTCATCTTGTTATGCCTTCTTAAAGCTAAATAGGTTCAATTAATTAACAATTCCATACTTAATCAACGCTTCATATATGTAAGCCATTTTATAAAATACAAACAACACCTCAAAACCAAAAAAACACGAGATTTTCACTATCTTTCATGAAAACCTCGTGTTTGATTATAATGATAGTGTTTAGAGCACTACCTTCTTTATCTATATAGTCAGTTGATATTTTTAAAATTTAATAACCATTCTACCAGTTATAGTACCATTTTCCATTTCTTCAAAAATATCATTGATTTCTTCTAATTTTCTTAATTGAACTTTAGGTGTTACTTTATTTTCAGCAGCAAATTCAAACGCTTCACGTAAGTCTTGTCTTGTACCAACAAGTGAACCTACTACTTCAATACCATCAAGCACTAATCTTGGGATATCTAAGTTCATTTTATCAACAGGTAAACCAACGGCAACAACTCTTGCACCAGCTTTTACAACATCAACCGCTTGGTTAAATGGCGTCTTAGCAACTGAAGTTACCACTGTTGCATCTAATCCTTTGTTATCAGTTAATTTCATAACTTCTGCAACTGGATCAACATCTTTAGAATTAATAATAGCATCTGCACCTAATTCTTTCGCGAATGCTAATTTATCATCATTAATGTCGAAGGCAACAATTTTAGCCCCCATAACGTTTTTAGCATATTGTAAAGCTAGGTTACCTAAACCACCTATACCAAAAACACCTAACCATTGTCCAGGTTTTACATTACTTACTTTTACAGCTTTATAAGTTGTCACACCTGCGCATGTAATAGAAGACGCTGCTGCTGGATCTAATTTTTCAGGTACTTTCACAGCATAGTCTGCAGTAACAATAACTTGTTCAGCCATTGCACCATCTACTGTATAACCAGCATTTTTCACACTACGGCAAAGTGTTTCACGACCTGTTGTACAATATTCACATCTTCCACAGCTTTCGAACATCCAAGCGATAGACACACGGTCTCCAATTTTTAATGATTCTACATCTTCTGCAACTTCGATGACTTTACCAATACCTTCATGACCTAAAGTAACGCCTGTAACATCACCAAAATCAGCATTCTTAACATGTAAATCGGTATGACAAACGCCACAATATTCCGTTTGTACCAATGCTTCACCAGGTTTTAAAGCTCTTAACTTTTTGTCCTCAATACTTACTTTGTGATCTTTCGTTACAACTGCTGCTCTCATAATAATGTCCTCCTTATAGTCACTCCAGTATGTATGATATTAATTGGCGATTACTTTCAAAAATGAAAACGAATAATTATAGATGTAATTTTTATTTGTAATAGACGCCAGATTAAAATATACTACTGTGACTTTGTTTTTTAGTTAGATATCAACCGTTAACTTTTAACGTTTCCCTAGTTAATATGTTAAAAGAAATGACATAATCGATATGCTAACGTGTAATTTTTACTTCACATATATTTATTTAAAGATAATTTATAATACTCTTATCTTCACTCTTATTATAATGTGAATTAATTCACAAAGTATATAGCTATGATCAAAAAAATGTGTCAGTTATTCAAATTTTTATTAACTACAGATTAATTTAATTTCAAAAAAATTTAAAAAAACTCCCAATCAATCTAAGACTTTATTTTCACCTCAAGATTTACGTCGTCATTGAGAAATGAATCATATCTTTATAGATTAATTGGGAAATTTTAGTTTCTAATATTTAATTAAATGCTTGATGTAAAGCATCAGAAGAATGCTTCCACATACCTTCATCATGGTTCATTAAAAAGTCTTTTAAAATAGCTTTATTCTCGTCACCAATTTGATCAATGATAATATGATGTTTCATTGATTTATCCATCATATTAACATGTTCAGGCATACTTTTATAACCACGACGAATTGCTTTATTCACTAATAAATAGCACGCTGTTAAACCAGCATAATATGGTCCTTGTTCATTACGTTCTGTTGTTACCCAACACAACCAATATTCTTTAGCTTCATCGCCTTCAACAGCAGCTTTATCAGTAATCCATTTCACGCCTTTTTCAACTTTAGCGCGAGCATGCATGCCTCCAATATCAATATATGCTTCTTTGTTAGCAACATCGATAAAAACTGGTGCAATATTGTCTAAGCTAATTGAACCAATATTTGTACCTTTATGACCATCTAGAGGGTCATTTTTTATGATATTAAAATTAAAGCCTTTTTTCTCAGACAATGATATAACCTCCATATTTAACGATAACAATTTTAGCCCTGTTTAATTAAGCTCATTAATCAAATTTTCAATAGCTTCTCTAATTGTCTTATCTTTAATCTTTGCAACCATTTCTCTAGGATAATATAATTTATAGTCTTGGCGATTAATGCCTGTAATACTATGAATAACTAAAGATTGATTGCTTATTTCTCTAATCGTACCATCTTGTCTTAATAAATGAATCGGTTTGCGATTTGACCCAGGTCGATCATAGTCATATGGCAAATCCGAAAATGCTTCACTCACAAAATAATAATCTGGATTAATACCACCTGCTTCAAACAGTTCTTGCAGTTCTGATATTGTAATAATTGAGCCATCAAATGGAATATATTTAAATAAGTCTCGATTAATAAATCGACTTGCTAAATCACTTAAAATGGCATCATCTTCTTTTGTCCATTTTTCCAAATAATACGTAACTACCGCTTCATCGAGTTCAACATATTGTTCAATCGTAACTGTCTCTTCAAAAAATGGAATAAAATCATGTGGATGCAACTTAAATTCATAGCCTTCATTATAAAGCTGTTTTGCGCGTTTCAAACAATTATTAAGCAGCACTTCTCCACCACGACTAACTGGGTGGAAATAAATTTGCCAATACATTTGATAACGACTCATAATAAAGTTTTCAACTGCATGCATACCACTTTCTTTGATTAGTACTTCATCTTTAGAAGGTCGCATTAATCTTAAAATACGTTCCATATCAAAAGCACCATATGATACACCTGTGAAATACGCATCACGTTGTAAATAATCCATTCTATCCGCATCGATTTGTGAAGAAATCATCGAAATGACCAATTTATTATGATGCGTTTTATTAATTACTTCCGCAACTTCTCTTGGAAACTCAGGCGATACTTTACGTAATACAGCATTCACCTCAGTATCTCCAGTAATAATCGCTTGTGTGTATGCTTCATGGTCTGTATTAAATATTTTTTCAAAACTATGTGAAAATGGACCATGTCCTAAATCATGTAATAATGCAGCACATAATGCCAACGGTCTATCTTTATTGTCCCATGCATCATGACCAATAAATGACTCATCAATTAATCGTCTAACTATTTCATACACACCTAAAGAATGTCCAAAGCGACTATGTTCTGCTGTGTGAAAAGATAGGTACAGTGTTCCTAATTGTCTAATTCGACGTAACCTTTGAAATTCCTTAGTTTTAATTAAATCCCATATCAATTGATCTTCAACATGAATATATCGATGTATCGGGTCTTTAAAAACTTTTTCTTCTACTAATTTTAAATCTACATATGCGTTAGTCATTATTCCCCTCCTTTTCGTTTAATATAATATTTAATTTACTTAAAATGCTTTGTACATAAGTGCTAAGTCTAACTTTTCGCCATACATTTCTGGCTGATAAGAGCGTAAGATTGTAAAACCTTGCTCTTTATAGTAAGCTACTGCTTCTTCATTTTTATTATCTACTTCTAAGTAAACACCTTCAAATTTATCTTCAAAACGTGATAATCCTTCATTTAACAATGCTGTACCATAACCTGTATGTTGCGATTCTGGTTTAACATAATGAGCTGATAAATATAATTCTTCACCGTAAATAAAGTTAGCAAAGCCAACGATGTCATTACCTTCTTCAACGACTAAGAATAATTGTTCTTGAAGTCTTTTCTTTAAATGATGTTCATTATATGAAGCTTCTAACAAGTGATTAACTGTTGTCGCAGCGTATATATTTAAGTATGTATTAAACCAAGCTTTAGTTGCGACATCTCTAATTTGAACAACATCTTTTTCAGTTGCTTGTCTTACCTTGAACATGACTTTCTCCCCTTATTAACAAGTTTTAATAACGGCATTATACCACAACTTGCTCAATACTTAATAAACAATGATTGTCTATTCAATTTATATATTTATATTTTCCGTTAAAATTAAAAATAAAAAATAACGAAGCAAAAAAATCACTTCGTTTAGTATGAGGTATGTCTTATTGCAATATACTATTCCACTCAGTTGCACGTGCTAAGGCATAGTTGTCTTTCATGATGTCACCAGGCTTTTCAGCAGTTCCAATAATATAACCATTTAAAGTGGCACCTAAAAAGTCTAAACTATATTTCATTTGCGTAATTGCTGGCTTCGCTTTTATTTTTGGACAATCTCCACCAACTAAAATAACTCTAAAATCCTTTTCGGCCATTTGTGCCTTAAAATTAGGATATCGTTTATCTTGTAATGTTTCTGACCAATGTTCGATAAATGCTTTCAATGGTGCTGAAATGCTATACCAATACACTGGTGATGCAAAAATAATTGTATCACTAGCCAATATTTTATCTAGAATCGGCAAATAGTCATCGTCATATGAAGTAATAGTCTCTGTTGTATGTCTCACGTCACGTATCGGTTTAAACTGATGTTGTGTCACGTCAATCCATTGATACTCTAAATCTTGCAAAGCGAATTTTGTTAATTGTGCAGTATTACCGTTTGGTCTACTCCCACCAAACAAAACAGTAATCATTTTAGCCTAACCTCACTTTTGATTAATAAATATCTGTGTTTTTCGTTACCTAATTATACTATCATAAGCTTTGCCTACCGGATAGTAAAACGCTTACAACTTTTATATAAATTTGACGAAATTTCGTCATGCCTTATATAACGTCGTTTGTGATGGGAGTGGGACAGAAATGATATTTTCGCAAAATTTATTTCGTTGTCCCACCCCAACTTGCACATTATCGTAAGCTGACTTTTCGTGAGCTCTATGTTGGGGCCCCCACCCCAACTCGCATTGCCTGTAGAATTTCTTTTCGAAATTCTCTGTGTTGGGGCCCACACCCCAACTTGCATTGCCTGTAGAATTTCTTTTCGAAATTCTCTGTGTTGGGGCCCCTGACTAGAATTGAAAAAACTTTGTTACAAGAGCATTTTTGTTCAGTCAACTACTGCCAATATAACTTCGTAGAGCATAGAACATTGATTTATGTCCCAGCCTGATGTCACCATTAAATACAATTCATTTAGTCTTCAATTGGAAACAGTTCATCGATATATTGAATCTCATCATCTGATAAAACGATATCTGCAGCTTTAATATTTTCAATGACTTGTTCTGCACGTTTTGCACCAGGAATAATCACATCGATAGCTGGTCTTGTTAAATAAAATGCTAATACAATGTTCGCAATTGAAGTTTGATGTGATGTGGCTATTCTTTCCAAAGCTTTTACGCGACGCACATTCTCTTCAAAAACACCTGGTTTAAAATCACGACGTGTAGTACGATGGTCACTAAATTTAGTGTTCTCATCATATTTTCCAGCTAAAATACCGGATGCTAATGGGAAATATGGAATAAATGTGATTTGGTGATTAACACAATATTGTAATACTGCCTCATTTTCGCGATGCAATAAATTATATTCTAACTGTACAACATCAACGTAACCATCTTTATTTGCTTCTTTAAGTTGATCTAATGTGAAATTTGATACACCAATGGCTTTAATCTTCCCTTGTTCCTTAAGCTCTTGTAATGCTGCAACTGCTTGATCTTTCGGAGTGTTGTCATCAGGAAAATGAATATAATATAAATCGATATAATCAGTTTGTAGACGTTTCAAACTATTCTCAACTTGTTGTTTTAAATATTCCGGTTGATTGTTCTGATGTACTTCTTGATTTTCATCAAATTCATGAGAACCTTTCGTAGCAATTTTAATTTGCTCTCGCGGATATTCCTTAACAACTTCTCCAACCAATTCTTCTGATCGTTCTGGCCCATAAATATATGCCGTATCTAATAAATTAATACCATGATTAATGGCTTGACGAACAACATCTTTTCCTTGTTCTTCATCTAAGTTCGGATATAAATTATGCCCACCTACTGCGTTCGTCCCAAGTGCGATTGGAAACACTTCAACATCAGATTTACCTAAGTTTACAAATTGCTTCATTAGACCCAGCTCCTTATCTTTATAACTTTTCCACTATCACACTATCATGATTTAATACAACTTCCAAATGTTAGAATTAGGGTTTGAATTTAGGCGGTGTATTAGAGAATTGTTATGTAGAACTCAGTTAAAATAAGTATTGCTTAAGTTGATATTCACATAGCGCGATTGCTCGTTAGCCTTTAAATTACATGTACTTTTTTGTATCAGAAATTGAAAAATCATTTAAGAACGACAACATTAAATCCATTACAAATTCAATTAGAAATACTATAATGTTTTGATTTGCATAACAAAGAAATTAAAACTGTTAATATTAACATGGGATATCCATTATAAAATATTCATCTTTGTAGTTGATAATTCTATATTTCGGATTTTTATTCATTCTATCTATGAGTCAAATTTTTATATTAAATTTAATAATTTTAGATTTAAAAACCTCATTTATTATTCAGCTTTTTTAAGAAGTATTACATGAGCTTTTTTAATGCCAATGGGAACAATGTTTATAAAAAAGAAAAACATAGTTACTGCACCCCAACAGATAAATATAATTATATTTTGAACATCTATAGTTATCAGGGCATATAAAGTGAAAAATGAAAAACCACCGAAATATAAATATGCAAATATTATAAAGAAAAAATGTTTTAAATTAGGTAGCATGAAATGCTCCCTTCAAAGTAGACATTGAAAAAATGAAAACTTTGAAGGGAGCTTTATTTATGTCAATAAAACCTAAAGTAGACATAGATGTACTGCTATATATGTTTCAAGAATATGAAAAAGG
>NZ_JACVZJ010000026.1:0-29998 GCF_017151945.1 Staphylococcus sp. EG-SA-10 | reverse complement strand
ATATTATTCTTTATATTTGTGAATGGTTAAGTTTGTCTTTGAACATATTATAAAAATGTAATGTTCCCCTGAAAAGAATAAGTTGTCATCTAATTACAGGAAATCCGCATAAATTAGATGAAATGGAAAGTAATAATTAATAATTTATTGATAAGCGCCTATGTGATGGTAAATCATGACATAGGCGCTTTTTTATATAAGTTTAAAATGTAAATAAAAATTATATAAATTACCCACATCTTTTTAAAAGATGTGGGCTTTATTATCATTAACCCAACTCACAGTGACGGATTACGCAAGGTATTGAACTACCGAGTACGGGTACGCTCGGTGTTGTAAAGAGCAAATAATCAAGTAATGATGATGCTTCTGCTCGATTATAAGAAAGCTATGATAGAGTACGATGGTATCTAGGTTTATTACTGATAGGTTTGGATATTTGAAGTTGGGCAATATTATATCTCAAACGAAAATATAAATAAATTATACATAACGGTCAAGAATCATGATATAATTTTAAACGATAAAATATTTATATAAAAAATTAGAGAAAATGTAGTTGTGTATTTTTGTGGTCGTTAAACTAGATATAATTGTCCGATTTATAAAACATACATAATGAATACAATGATTGATTATGTGGAGGAAACCATGAAAGAAAAGTTTGATTTAGTAAAACTATTAAATATTCTAAAGAAGAATATTAAATTATTGCTTATTTTACCGGCAATATGTCTTGTAGTAAGTGCGGCATTAACCTTTTTTGTTATGCCTGACAAATATACTGCTTCTACTCAAATATTAGTAAACATGAAAAAGTCCTCAAGTGATTTAGCTTTCCAAAATGTTCAAAGTAGTTTGCAGTCCGTTAATACATATACGGAAATTATCAAAAGTCCAAGAATTCTAGATAAAGTATCTAGAGAGTTTGATGGTCAGTATTCAACAGCTGAGTTGAATTCGTTTTTAAAAGTAACCAATCAAACAAACTCTCAAATTATTACTGTATCAGTTACAACTGGGAATAAATCTGAATCTGACAAAATTGTTAATAGAATATCTAAAGTTTTTGCACATGACATGCCTAAAATTATGAGTGTTGATAATGTTACAATACTTTCCTCAGCACATGATAATGCTGTAAAAGTATCTCCAATAGTATCTGTCAACTTAGTGATCAGTATCATTGTTGGTATTGTTTTAGCAATATTGATTATTTTCTTAAAAGAACTATTAGATAAGCGTATTAAGACGGAAGAAGATGTTGAATCGCAACTAGGATTACCTATTTTAGGTTCAATACAAAAATTTTAATTTACGAGGAATTACCATGACGAATACACGAAGAAGTACATCAAGTTTAATTGTCCATGAACAACCAAAGTCACCTATTAGCGAGAAATTTCGAGGCATAAGATCAAATATTATGTTTGCAAATCCTGACAGTGCAGTTCAAAGCATTGTAATCACTTCAGAGGCACCAGGCGCAGGTAAGTCTACAATTGCAGCAAATTTAGCAGTTGCATATGCACAAGCAGGTTATAAAACATTAATCGTAGACGGGGATATGCTTAAGCCTACGCAACACTATATTTTTAATTTGCCAAACAATGAAGGACTTTCAAGTTTATTGCTAAATTGGTCAACTTATCAAGACAGTATTATCTCAACTGAAATTCAAGATTTAGACGTCTTGACGTCTGGGCCAATCCCACCGAATCCGTCAGAGTTAATTACATCAAGGGCATTTGCAAATTTATATGACACGTTATTGATGAATTATAACTTTGTTATTATCGATACGCCACCAGTGAATACAGTTACAGATGCGCAATTATTTTCAAAGTTTACCGGCAATGTTGTCTACGTAGTTAATTCGGAAAATAATAATAAAGATGAAGTTAAAAAAGGAAAAGAACTTATCGAAGCAACAGGTGCTAAATTATTAGGTGTAGTCTTAAATAGAATGCCTAAAGATAAAAGTGCTAGTTACTATGCATATTATGGGACTGATGAATCATGATTGATATTCATAACCATATATTAGTTGATATAGATGATGGTCCTAAAACAATTGAAAAGAGTATTGCACTATTAAAGCAAGCTAAGGATGAAGGTGTAACAAGTATTGTAGCGACACCTCATCATTTGCATCCGAGATATGATAATACATTTCAACAAGTGCTTGTGAAATTGGCGGAGTTAAGAACGCATCCAGAAGTTCAAGCATTGGATATTAAATTATTTCCCGGGCAAGAAATTAGAATTACAGATTCGATTCTGCAAGGCTTAGATAATGGTAGTATTCAAGGTATTAATCGTTCGAAATATTTGCTAATTGAATTTCCAACGGGCGAAGTACCACATTATACAAAACAATTGTTTTTTGAAATACAATCGAGAGGCTACATACCAATCATTGCACATCCTGAAAGAAATAGAAGTATCGCCAAAAATCCAGAAATATTATATGAACTTGTTGCAAATGGGGCATTGAGTCAATTAACATCGAGTTCTTTAGTTGGTGGATTTGGAAAAAACATTCAAAAGTTATCATTACAATTTATAGAATGTAATTTGGCTCATTTTGTAGCTTCAGATGCACATTCATGTGACCAAAGACCATTTTTGATGCAAGAATTATTTCACAATCATAAATTGAAAAAATATTCGAATGACATTGAAGCATTACTTCGAAATGCCAGTTCAGTAATCAATGATAATTTTGTTTATTTAGACAGACCGACTAAGCCAGGAAAAGTGAAGTCGTTTTTGAAATGGTTTTAACTAAATATATTTTTTCGAATTAGACTGGTATACATGTACCAGTCTTTTTGAGTATGCTTAAAATGAATTATAATCATTATTATTTGCAAATTCGTATAATACAACTTGTCTAATTGATTAAGGCGAATGGCTTTTAAAAAAAAGACTCGTTTTTTATAGTGAAGGTAGTTTGAAAATAATGAATATATAGATGAAGGTATTACTTTTGATATATAGGGCTAAGGAAGTGTTTTTATGGTATTAAGAAAAGTAATCATGCAGGACTTAGATCAAATTATTGCACTTGAAAATATTGGTTTTTCACCGGAAGAAGCTGCAACACCAGAGGCATTGAAATTGAGAATTGAACAAATTCAAGAAACTTTTATTGTAGCTGAAAAGAATGATGAAGTGATTGGATATATCAACGGTCCTGTCATAAAAGAGCGTTACATTAGCGATGATTTATTTAAAAATGTCCCCACAAATAATAGTGAAGGTGGTTATATTAGTGTGTTAGGTCTTGTTGTAGCACCAAATTATCAAGGTCAAGGTATTGCAGGTCGCTTACTAAACTATTTTGAAAATCTTGCTAAGAATCAACATCGACATGGTGTAACGTTAACATGTCGAGAATCATTAATTTCATTTTATGAAAAATATGGGTATCGTAATGAAGGTGTATCAGAATCATGTCATGGCGGTATTAAATGGTATAACCTTGTTAAAAATATAAAAAAGGATGATGAGGTGTAAATATGGCAGTTGTTTATGTAGCAGGAGGGTGTCTATGGGGTGTTGAAGCATTTTTCACAACAATACCAGGAATTATACATACAGAAGCAGGAAGAGCAAATGGAAGAAGCTCTAAATTAGATAGTCCTTATGATGGTTATGCTGAATGTGTCAAACTTCATTTCGATGATCGTATGTTAACAATTACAGACATCATGAATTATTTATTTGAAATCATTGATCCATACAGTGTGAATCGACAAGGAAATGATATTGGAGAAAAGTATCGAACGGGTTTATATAGTTGTGTAGATGACCACTTAATTGAAGCGCGTCATTTCATTGAACGACGTAAAGACAGAGATCAAATTGCAGTGGAAGTCTTACCGCTGTCTAACTACATTAAAAGTGCTGAAGAACATCAGCAACATTTGGAAAAATATCCAGAAGATATGCATATGTGTCATATTTCAAAAGATTTGCTAAATAAATACAAGTGATTTTCAGAGGAGAATAGATGTTTAAATTAACCGAAATCGGAGAAATACCTAGATATACTAAGAAAAGAGGTAGGTATTATGCATACGTTTGATGCACAATCATTAACTGCTAGAGAAAACTATAAATTATTAATTGGTTCAATTATTCCACGACCTATAGCTTTTGTTACAACATTAAATCAAGATGCATCAGTAAATGCAGCACCATTTAGTTTTTTTAATATAGTTAATAATCATCCGCCAATGATTGCTATTGCAGTTCAACGTGCAGGAGGTAAGAGAAAAGATACTGCCTTGAATATAGAGCGGACTGGAGACTTTGTTGTGCATATTACAGACGAAGATAATGTTCAAGATATTAATGAGACTGCAGCGCCGTTAGCATATGGTGACAGTGAGTTGAGCCGTACAGAATTATCACTTTTAACTTCTACAACGATTAAGACGCCAGGAATTAAAGACGCGAAAATGAGATTCGAATGTAAACTATCGCAAATGATATTGATTGGAGATGTATTAGATGGGGCTGACTTAATAATAGGCGAAATTGTAACTTATCATATTGATGACAGTATTTATGAGGGTAATTTTAAAATCAATCCACACGCATTACAGGCTGTTTCTCGTTTAGCCGGAAATGATTATGCTAAATTAGGGGGAATATTTACAATAAAGAGACCAGAAAAATAATAAAACACATGCTATAGCGGTGTACCGTTTATGAATTGAATCAAAAGTACACAGGTGCTAAAGTATGTGCTTCTAAAATGAAGACTATTTTTTATTACAAGAAAATGTATCTAGTAAACTTAAAGTAGCAAGTCCTAATAAATCTAATGCATGTTGCGCACCTTTTTTTCCATGACCAGCTTCGAAATGTTTGTAAGCAGCTACACTTAAAATACCTATTGTTGATAGGGAAGCAAGGCGAGAAATGTTTTTATTGATAAAGCTAGCTGAGTATAAAGCAGCAGTAGTTGCTTCTGCAATGCCTACGTATTTTACAAGTTCTTTTTGCAAGCCAAAAGTATGTTCAAACAGTTCAATCATACCCTTATCTTCTTGCAATTTAGGTTTACTGGCTTGGTATAGCTCTTTCGCAAGTTTTAAATTCGTTGCGTAACGCAAAATCATATTTAATTCCTCCCAATATTTGATTTTTTGAAAAACGGTTGTTTTATCATTTTACCCGTTTCTTCAAAAATGAATCTCTTATGTAACATATGTAGTTCAGGAATGTTTGCTATGGAAATATAATTCTATTCACCCAAAATATATGAATTTAATGTGTGGTTTTATCGAGTTGCTCTTTTAATTTGGTTAGATTGTTTTTTAGAGAAGCGGTACTATTTTTAAGTGCATCAACAGATTTACCTTCGTTTTGAGACATTGCGTTTATAACAGCATGAAGTTCAGTTTCTAACATGTCGGCGTCACCTTTAGCATTAGAACTTAATACTTTAATATCTCTTAAAAGGCTATCTGATAGTAGGGCATTTTTGCCAGTTACCAATTTCGAATTGTAATTCCAAGCACTGCTTAATTCAATAGCATCTAAATCAGTTATAGGTTTATTTGTTTTCATTATACTCCCCTCCAATTGTAGAAACTTCTTCAACTTCAGGTTTTAATCTACCATTCTTATCAAGTTGTGATGGGGAAACACTATCCTTATAAAATTTCATAAATTTAATGCCTGGGTAATTTTTCATTACTTTGTTAGTAGGTTTTTGTAGGGTTACTACATAGTCACCAACGATATCACGAGTTTTGTTTTTACTATAATATGCAATAAAATTAGTTTTAGCTTGATCTTTAATTTCAGGGTGCTTCATTAACAACGCGTCAAATTTCTGATTAAAATCACTATTTGATGTATTCATAAGCGGTTTGAATTCTTTTTTGAATTTATCCATACCTTCAATTCCAGGAGTTTTAAAATTTAAATATTGCCTTACAACTCCGTTATATTCTTGTTTTATTTGAAGTTTTTCATTCATGGCAAAGTAACCATTTTTTTCAACTTCGGATTTAAACTTTAATCGAGCTTGTTCGATTTCATGTTCATACCGTTTATACATCATGGCTGAAATTGCCGCTGATGTTTTATTTTCATGACCTGGAGTAAATGTAGTGATGGTTACACTATTATCAGATTCAACAAAGAGTAATCGTAATTGAAAAGGAACGTCATAATTGACAGTACCGACGACTACTAAACCATCTGTTTTGCTTTTCTCACTAAACCCAGAAGCATTAGTATATGGCTTAACTAAATTAATTTTACAATCATAACCAAAAGTATCTTTCACATAGTTTTTATATTTTTTGATTGCTTCATCTTTATGTTTTTTCAGAAATACTTCATTTCTTTTTTTATGTTCACCAATATATTGACCATCATAATCTTTGACGCTAACCGTCTTTGGAATATCTTTTGTTTGGTTCTTTGGTATGAAAGAGCAACCGCTTACTATGATTGATGTGCATAATATGAAGCCTATCAGTTTTCTCATTTTTAATGACTCCTCATGATAAGTAGTATTTTGGGTATATATAAATTTTTTTGACATTACGCTACTTTATTTCTTTTTGAATCTCTTCCCAATTTCCACCAGACATAGTTATTTTATTAGTTTTATTTTCTAACCTACCATCTTCTCCAATTTCAGATGGAGAAACACTGTCTTTATAAAAATACATCATTTTCGATCCAGGTATTTTTTTCATTGTGTCATTGGTTGGTATTTGTAAATCCCATGAATATTTATTAACATTTTTTGTGCTTTTCTTATCATAATATGCAATAAAGTCAGATTTCATGCTTTTCTTAATTTCAGGATATTTATTAATTAAATTTTGTAACTGTTGATTGAATGCATCTCCTTTTAAGTGCATAACAGGTTTGAATTCTTTTTTGAACTTATCCAAATCATCGATACTGTCTGTGTTGAAATTCAAAAATTGTTTAGTAACACCATTGAATTCTTGTTTCTTTTGAAGTTTTTCATTCATGGTGTAATAACCGTTTTTCTCAACTTCTGATTTGAATTTTAATCGAGCTTCTTCAATTTCATGTTCATAACGTTTGTACATCATGGCTGAAACGGCCGCTGATGTTTCATTTATATGACCAGGTGTAAATGTTGTGATAGCTACGCCATTTCTAGATTCAACAAATATCAGTCTAAATTGAAAGGGAACGTCATAATTAACAGTACCGACGACTACTAAACCATCTGTTTTGCTTTTCTCACTAAACCCAGATTTATTAGTATAGGCCTCAACTAAATTAATTTTACAATCATAACCAAAGGTGTCTTTCACGTAGTCTTTGTATTTTTTGATTGCTTCATCTTTATGTTTTTTCAGAAATACTTCATTTCTTTTTTTATGTTCACCAATATATTGACCATCATAATCTTTGACGCTAACCGTCTTTGAAATATCTTTTGTTTGGTTCTTTGGTATGAAAGAGCAACCGCTTACTATGATTGATGTGCATAATAAGATTCGCATAATTTTTCTCATATCTTCATTAGCTCCTTTGTATTAGGTGTTTTTCAGTTGATAGGCAAATTATACAAAAACTAAAATAATGTTATTCAATATTATTATAAGCTAATCTTGATTATATTAACTAATATTAATTAAATTAACAAAAAACATCATTAAATATTAATTACATAAATCCTTATCTGAAATTTTCGAATCAAGAACGCAAATTATAAGCAACCATGTCATATATAGTTTCTACTTATAAATAAATTGATTATTTATATTAGACGCTTATGTCATGAGAGCGTAACCTTAAATGTAATTACTAATAAGGGGTGAGGATAGAATGAATTATTCGCCGAAGCAAGGTGTAAGGAGTCATGGCTTACCACACGATCCATTTAAAAGTAGTACAGTACCACGTCCAATAGGGTGGATCTCTACTGTATCGAAAGATGGGAAAGATAATTTAGCACCTTATAGTCAGTATCAAAACTTAACTTGGGATCCGCCTATGGTTATGTTCGCAGCAAATCAATCTGTTCTTGGTGATCATGAGCGTAAAGATACAGTAAAAAATGCAGAAGAGACAGGGTGGTTTGTATGGAACATGGCCACGTATGATTTAAGAGAAGCTGTTAATTTATCGTCGAAGGCACTACCACCTGAAGAGGATGAATTTGAATATGCAGGTGTGACGAAAGAAGCATGTATAGAAGCACCAGGTTATCGAGTCAAAGAATCGCCAGTACATTTTGAATGTGAGTACGTTCAAACGATTCGTATTCCGACAGGAGATCCTGTATCAACAGTTGATATTGTTATAGGAAGAGTTGCTCAGGTTCATATTGACGATAAGGTCATTCTTGATAATGGTAAATTAGACATTAAGTCGATTAAACCTATTGCTAGGTTAGGATATTATGATTACACGGTTGTGAATGAAATATTTGAAATGAAAGCACCATCAGCTTCTAAAGAAGAGCTTGCAGGTTTAGAAGGAAGAAATTTTGATAATCAATCAGATAACAAAAAATAATGAATTCAATCATTTTCAATACATCGGAACTACACGTTGAAATTAGTTTCGATGTATTTTTATATTTCAAAACCGGGAAGCGATATGTCGCTATATTTATAATTTTAAAGAAGAATTTTTTAGAAATTCAGATATATAACACTAGGTTTATTGAAAATATATTGATATTACTTTAATATTAAAGATGTATTATAAATATAATATTTATCTTTTAGTTGTAAATTGACTATTAATGAATAAAAGGTGGATGATAAATACATTTTAATAAAAAGAAGTTTTTACCAAATAAATAAAAGATGTCCAAGATGATAAGCACTGATTTCAAAATTATATAAACATAATAAGGCATGTTATTCAGAATATAGTTAAAAAATTATACTAAATCCCACACAATTAAGAAAGCGATTTCATCAAAGAATATACTTTTGAGAAAAATTGGATTTTGACAAATTAAGTATTTTTTATTTGAAAAAAGAGTTGTATTAAATTGAATAGTGGCATATATTATAATCTAATGAATGTAAAGATAATACAAGGAGTTATTACATGAGTAAAAGACAGAAAGAATTTCATGACAGCTTAGCAAACGAAAAAACAAGAGTAAGACTTTATAAATCTGGAAAAAATTGGGTGAAATCCGGAATTAAAGAAATAGAAATGTTCAAAATAATGGGACTACCATTTATTAGTCATAGTATAGTGAGTCAAGATAATCAAAGCATTAGTAAAAAAATGACTGGATACGGACTGAAAACGACGGCAGTTATTGGTGGTGCATTCACGGTAAACATGTTGCATGACCAGCAAGCTTTTGCGGCTTCTGATGCACCATTAACATCTGAATTAAATACACAAAGTGAAACAGTAGGTAATCAAAACTCAACGACAATCGATGCATCAACATCAACAGCCGATTCCACAAGCGTAACGAAAAATAGTAGTTCGGTACAAACATCAAATAGTGACACAGTCTCAAGTGAAAAGTCTGAGAATGTCACTTCGACAACTAATAGTACAAGCAATCAACAAGAAAAATTGACATCTACATCAGAATCAACATCCTCAAAGAATACTACATCAAGTTCTGATACTAAATCTGTAGCTTCAACTTCAAGTACAGAACAACCAATTAATACATCAACAAATCAAAGTACTGCATCAAATAACACTTCACAAAGCACAACGCCATCTTCAGCCAACTTAAACAAAACTAGCACAACGTCAACTAGCACCGCACCAGTAAAACTTCGAACTTTCAGTCGCTTAGCTATGTCAACATTTGCGTCAGCAGCGACGACAACCGCATTAACTGCTAATACAATTACAGTTAATAAAGATAACTTAAAACAATATATGACAACTTCAGGTAATGCCACTTATGATCAAAGTACCGGTATTGTGACGTTAACGCAAGATACTTACAGTCAAAAAGGTGCCATTACATTAGGAACACGTATTGACTCTAATAAGAGTTTTCATTTTTCTGGAAAAGTAAATTTAGGTAACAAATATGAAGGGCATGGAAATGGTGGAGATGGTATCGGTTTTGCCTTTTCACCAGGTGTATTAGGTAAAACAGGGTTAAACGGTGCCGCAGTAGGTATTGGTGGCTTAAGTAACGCATTTGGTTTCAAATTGGATACGTATCACAATACATCTACGCCAAATTCATCAGCAAAGGCGAAAGCTGACCCATCTAATGTAGCTGGTGGAGGTGCGTTTGGTGCCTTTGTAACAACAGATAGTTATGGTGTTGCGACAACGTATACATCAAGTTCAACAGCTGATAATGCTGCGAAGTTAAATGTTCAACCTACAAACAACACGTTCCAAGATTTTGATATTAATTATAATGGTGATACAAAAGTTATGACCGTTAAATATGCAGGTCAAACATGGACACGTAATATTTCAGATTGGATTGCGAAAAGTGGTACGACCAACTTTTCATTATCAATGACAGCCTCAACAGGTGGTGCGACAAATTTACAACAAGTACAATTTGGAACATTCGAATATACAGAATCTGCTGTTACACAAGTGAGATACGTTGATGTAACAACAGGTAAAGATATTATTCCCCCAAAAACATATTCAGGAAATGTTGATCAAGTCGTGACAATCGATAATCAACAATCTGCATTGACTGCTAAAGGATATAACTACACATCTGTCGATAGTTCATATGCATCAACTTATAATGATACAAATAAAACTGTAAAAATGACGAATGCTGGACAATCAGTGACATATTATTTTACTGATGTAAAAGCACCAACTGTAACTGTAGGCAATCAAACCATTGAAGTGGGTAAAACAATGAATCCTATTGTGTTGACTACAACGGATAATGGTACAGGGACTGTGACAAATACAGTTACAGGATTACCAAGCGGATTAAGTTATGATAGTGCAACGAATTCAATCATTGGGACACCAACAAAAATTGGTCAATCAACAGTGACAGTAGTATCTACTGACCAAGCAAATAACAAATCGACGACAACTTTTACAATAAATGTTGTGGATACGACAGCACCAACAGTGACGCCAATAGGAGATAAATCATCAGAAGTTTTTTCTCCAATATCACCGATTAAAATTGCTACGCAGGACAATAGTGGTAATGCAGTAACAAATACAGTCACAGGATTGCCGTCTGGATTAACATTCGATAGCACAAATAATACTATTAGTGGTACACCAATAAACATTGGTACAAGTACTATTACAATCGTTTCTACAGATGCGAGCGGTAACAAAACGACAACCACTTTTAAATATGAAGTAACAAGAAATAGTATGAGTGATTCCGTATCAACATCGGGAAGTACCCAACAATCACAAAGTGTGTCAACAAGTAAAGCTGACTCACAAAGTGCTTCTACGAGCAGATCTGGTTCAATAATGACTTCAACATCAGCTAGTACCTCGAAATCAACAAGTGTAAGCCTATCTGATTCTGTGAGTGCATCTAAGTCATTAAGCACATCTGAAAGTAATAGTGTATCAAGCTCAACAAGCACAAGTTTAGTGAATTCACAAAGTGTATCATCAAGCATGTCAGGTTCAGTTAGTAAATCAACATCATTAAGCGATTCTATTTCGAACTCTAGCAGTACTGAAAAATCAGAGAGTGTCTCAACAAGTACATCTGATTCATTGCGTACATCAACATCGTTAAGTGATTCAGTAAGTATGAGTACATCAGGAAGCTTGTCTAAGTCACAAAGCTTATCAACAAGTACATCCGATTCGGCTAGTACATCACAATCGGTAAGTGATAGTACATCAAATTCAATTAGTACATCAGAATCATTAAGTGAGTCAGGTAGTACATCAGAATCTATAAGTATTTCTAATAGCATTTCGAATTCAGTGAGTGCATCAACAAGCAAATCGGAATCACAAAGTACATCAATATCATTAAGTACAAGTGATTCTAAATCGATGAGTACATCAGAATCATTAAGCGATTCAACGAGCACAAGTGATTCAGTATCTGGATCATTAAGTGTAGCGGGGTCACAAAGTGTCTCAACAAGCACATCAGACTCAATGAGCACGTCTGAAATGATAAGCGATTCTATGAGTACAAGTGGATCATTAGCTGCATCAGACAGTAAATCAATGTCTGTAAGTAGTTCAATGAGCACGTCTCAGTCAGGTAGTACATCAGAATCATTAAGTGATTCGATAAGTACATCGGATTCTGACAGTAAGTCATTATCATTGAGTACAAGTCAGTCTGGCTCAACAAGCACATCAACATCAACAAGTAGTTCAGTACGTATGTCGGAATCACAAAGTACATCTGGTTCGGTAAGTACTTCGACATCGTTAAGTACAAGTAATTCAGAACGCACATCAACATCTATGAGTGATTCCACAAGTTTAAGTACATCAGAGTCTGATTCAATAAGTGAATCAACGTCAACGAGCGACTCTATAAGTGAAGCAATATCTGCTTCAGAGAGCACGTCTATATCATTAAGTGAATCAAATAGTATTAGCGATTCAGAATCACAAAGTGCATCTGCCTTTTTAAGTGAATCATTAAGTGTAAGTACGTCTGAATCAACATCAACGGTTAAGAGCGAGAGTGTCTCAACATCATTGAGCACATCAACGAGTACAAGTTTGTCTGACTCTACAAGTCTGTCAACATCATTAAGTGATTCCACAAGTGGTAGCAAGTCCAATTCACTAAGTGCATCAATGTCGACAAGTGATTCAATCAGTACAAGAAAATCAGAGTCATTAAGTGCATCGACATCATTAAGCGGTTCAACGAGTGAGAGTGAATCCGGCTCAACATCATCAAGTGAAAGTAAATCCGATTCAACATCAATGAGCCTGAGCATGTCCCAATCAACATCAGGAAGTACAAGTGTGTTAACATCAGAAAGTTTGTCTGACTCAACGAGTACATCATTGTCACTGAGTGCCTCAATGAATCAAAGTGGTGTAGACTCAAACTCAGCAAGCCAAAGTGCCTCAACCTCAACAAGTACAAGCACGAGCGAATCCGATTCACAAAGCACATCATCATATACAAGTCAGTCAACAAGCCAAAGTGAATCCACATCGACATCAACGTCACTAAGCGATTCAACAAGTATATCTAAAAGTACAAGCCAATCAGGTTCAACAAGCACATCTGCATCATTAAGTGGTTCAGAAAGCGAATCCGATTCACAAAGCATATCAACAAGCACAAGTGAGTCAAAATCAGAAAGTACATCCACATCGCTCAGTGACTCAACAAGTACAAGCAACTCAGGATCAGCAAGTACGTCAACATCGCTCAGTAACTCAGCAAGCGCAAGTGAATCCGATTCGTCGTCAACATCATTAAGTGATTCAACGTCAGCGTCAATGCAAAGCAGTGAATCCGATTCACAAAGCACATCAACATCAAACCGAATGTCTACTATTGCAAGTGAGTCAGTATCAGAAAGTACATCAGAATCTGGCTCAACATCAGAAAGTACAAGTGAATCCGATTCAACATCAACATCATTAAGCGATTCACAAAGCACATCAAGAAGTACAAGTGCATCTGGATCGGCAAGTACATCAACATCAACAAGTGACTCTCGTAGTACATCAGCTTCAACTAGTACTTCGATGCGTACAAGTACGCTTGATTCACAAAGTATGTCGCTTTCAACAAGTACATCAACAAGTGTGAGTGATTCAACGTCATTATCTGATAGTGTGAGTGATTCAACATCAGACTCAACAAGTACGAGTACATCTGGTTCGATGAGTGCGTCTATATCGTTAAGTGATTCGACAAGCACATCAACATCGGCTAGTGAAGTAATGAGCGCAAGCATATCTGATTCACAAAGTATGTCAGAATCTGTAAATGATTCAGAAAGTGTAAGTGAATCTAATTCTGAAAGTGACTCAAAATCGATGAGTGGTTCAACAAGCGTAAGTGATTCTGGCTCATTGAGCGTCTCAACGTCATTAAGAAAATCAGAAAGTGTAAGCGAGTCTATTTCATTGAGTGGCTCACAATCGATGAGTGATTCAGTAAGCACAAGCGATTCGTCATCATTAAGTGTATCGACGTCACAAAGAAGTTCAGAAAGCGTGAGTGAATCTGATTCATTAAGTGATTCAAAATCAACAAGTGGTTCGACTTCAACAAGTACATCAGGTTCATTGAGCACTTCGACATCTTTAAGTGGTTCAGAAAGTGTAAGCGAGTCTAGCTCGCTAAGTGATTCAATATCAATGAGTGATTCTACTAGTACAAGTGACTCCGACTCATTAAGTGGATCAATATCTTTAAGTGGTTCCACAAGTCTTAGCACTTCTGATTCATTAAGTGATTCAAAATCATTGAGTAGCTCGCAAAGTATGAGTGGATCAGAATCAACGTCAACAAGTGTGAGCGATTCGCAGTCAAGCTCAACAAGTAATAGTCAATTTGACTCTATGAGCATCAGTGCATCAGAAAGTGACTCAATGTCTACAAGCGATTCGTCTAGCATCAGTGGATCAAATTCAACGAGTACATCACTTTCAACATCTGATTCAATGAGCGGAAGCGTATCAGTTTCAACATCGACAAGTTTAAGTGACTCAATATCAGGTTCAATAAGTGTAAGTGACTCGAGCTCAGCGAGTACATCAGAGTCGCTAAGTGATTCTATGGCACAAAGCCAGTCAACAAGCACAAGCGCATCAGGTTCGTTAAGCACATCGATATCATTATCAATGTCAGCAAGTGCAAGTACATCGACATCACAAAGCACGTCGGTGTCGACGTCATTATCAACATCAGACAGTATAAGTGATTCGACTTCAATAAGTATCAGTGGTTCACAAAGTGCTGTAGAATCAGAATCTACAAGTGATTCAACTTCTATCAGTGACTCAGAATCATTGAGTACATCTGGCTCAGACTCGACATCGACAAGCACATCGGACTCGACAAGTACATCATTATCATTAAGCACATCTGGCTCAACAAGTGATTCAACTTCTATCAGTGACTCAGAATCATTGAGTACATCAGATTCAGACTCGACATCGACAAGCACATCGGACTCGACAAGTACATCATTATCATTAAGCACATCTGGCTCAACAAGTGGTTCAACTTCAACAAGCACATCAGAATCATTAAGTACGTCTAATTCAGGTTCAACGAGCGTATCTGACTCATCGAGTACGTCTAGTTCCTTAAGTACATCTGGTTCAACGAGTGTATCTGACTCAACATCAATGAGTGAATCTAATTCAGCGAGTATTTCAATGTCACAAAGTATTTCCGGATCAACAAGTGGTTCAACTTCGATAAGTACATCTGAATCATTAAGTATGTCTGGTTCAACGCACAACTCGACTTCAGTGAGCGACTCAGACTCGATAAGTACATCTAATTCTGGAAGTATGTCTAATTCGATAAGACACTTCACTTCTCTAAGTACTTCTGGGTTAATGAGTTTGAGTGATTCTAATTCAATGAGCAATTCAGACTCAGTTTCAATGAGCAATTCAACATCAACAAGTATGTCTGACTCAACATCAATGAGTGACTCAGAATCAGTGTCAACAAGCGCATCAACGTCATTAAGTACGTCTAATTCGGAAAGTGCGTCAGTTTCAATGAGCGACTCAACATCAACAAGCATGTCTAACTCGACTTCAATGAGCGATTCAGACTCAGTTTCAATAAGTGCATCAGAGTCAATGTCAGCAAGTATGTCCGACTCAGTTTCAATGAGCGACTCAACATCATCAAGTATGTCTAACTCAATGTCAATGAGTACATCAGAATCTAACTCAATACATCCCTCAAATTCGATGAGTACGAGTCAGACTCATTTCACGAGCACATCTATTTCAACAAGTAAGTCCATAGCACCAAATACAAATGAATCTCAGTCAACATTAAGTGCGACATCTGTATCATCAAAACATGATGCTGAACCTGCGCAAAGTGAAGAAAGATTGCCAGATACAGGTGACTCAATAAAACAAAATGGATTACTAGGTGGCGTTATGACATTATTAGTTGGTTTAGGTTTAATGAAGAGAAAGAAAAAGAAAGATGAAAATGATCAAGATGATTCTCAAGCATAAATTGAATTTATAGCTGGCTAAAATTAAAAAGACTGGGGCGTTGTTCACTAAAAAATCTATATCAGATTTTAATAATTAGTGAAATATCCTTAGTCTTTTTAATGTTTTTGATATAAAAGAGGTGTAACATGTTAAAACTTTTACAACAATACGAATATAAAATTATATATAAACGTATACTTTACACATGTTTTATCTTGTTTATTTATATATTAGGTACAAATATTCCTATCGTTTCGTATAACGATATGCAAGTAAAACATGAGTCGTTTTTTAAAATAGCTATTTCTAATATGGGTGGAGACGTTAATACTTTAAACATTTTTACTTTGGGATTAGGTCCGTGGCTAACATCAATGATTATCTTGATGCTGATTTCTTATCGGAATATGGATAAATACATGAAACAAACAAGTCTTGAGAAGCATTATAAAGAGCGCATCTTAACATTAATTTTAAGTGTTATTCAAAGTTATTTTGTGATTCATGAATATGTTTCGAAAGAACGAGTTCATCAAGACAATATTTACTTAACAATATTGATTTTGGTTACTGGAACGATGTTATTAGTTTGGTTAGCTGACAAAAATAGTCGTTACGGCATCGCAGGACCAATGCCGATTGTAATGGTTAGCATTATTAAATCAATGATGCATCAAAAAATGGAATATATAGATGCAAGTCATATTGTGATTGCGTTGTTAATCATCCTTGTGATAATCACATTGTTTATCCTATTATTCATTGAATTAGTAGAAGTTAGAATTCCGTATATTGATTTGATGAATGTCTCGGCTACAAATATGAAATCTTATTTGTCTTGGAAGGTTAATCCTGCAGGCAGTATTACATTAATGATGAGCATTTCAGCTTTTGTTTTCTTAAAAAGTGGTATTCATTTTATTTTATCTATGTTTAATAAAGACGTTTCAGATGACATGCCAATGATGGCATTCGATAGTCCAATTGGTATTTCAGTATATTTAGTGATTCAAATGTTATTGGGTTATTTTTTATCGAGATTTTTAATCAATACTAAACAAAAATCAAAAGATTTCTTAAAGAGTGGCAATTATTTTTCAGAAGTTAAACCTGGTAAGGATACAGAACGTTACTTAAATTATCAAGCACGACGCGTATGTTGGTTTGGATCGGCATTAGTTACAATCATTATTGGTATACCGCTTTATTTCACATTGTTTGTACCGCATTTATCTACTGAAATTTATTTCTCAGTACAACTGATTGTATTAGTTTACATCAGTATTAATATTGCAGAAACAATTCGTACATATTTATATTTTGATAAATATAAGCCATTTTTAAACCAGTATTGGTAAGGAGGTAATTATGAAATACTTTATTCCAGCTTGGTATGATGACCAACGATGGTGGCAAGACACGACTGTGCCGTATTATCAGACGCAAAATAAGACGGAATTTGACGATATGATTAGTTTAATGGGGATGCACCTTGAAAATAATTTAGATTATCAACTGATTGTTCTCAATCATGCGCCGAATATAAGAACATTTTTACATCGATATGATTTGTATGAAACAAAGTATTGGTCTGTGTTTGATGAAATTCAAGGATTCAGTCACCATGCGCCACAAGCGATTAATTATCATCACTTAAAATGGCCGGATGATGTTGAGTTTGTGTACACGCCGTATTTATTAAAATGTGTGACGAGTGAACAGACCTATACAAATATTTATTTTAGTCAAGAAGGATATTCAATTTGGTTTGAAGAATTTGAAAGAGATCAGTTACAACGGCGTTATATTTTTGATGACAGAGGTTATTTATCAGCTATACGTTATTTTGATGATCAGGGAGAGGCTTCTTACCAAGAATATTTAACGATTAATGGAGATTGTGTGCTTTATGAAAACTTTAAAAATGGACGAGTCACTGTTTCAAAAAGATATCAACATCACTATCAACAAATAGAATATAACAATATGGCTCAACTAATTGAAGAAAAATTTCAAGCAATGATTGCACAACAAATACACGAAGATGATCATGTGATTGTGGCTTCAGATGCTAGGCACAATCGACAAATAGCCAATCATATTCCGGCGAAATTATTAAGTTATTCATTTTTTAAAAATAGAAATGAAACTGTGTCAGATGAGGAATATCAATCTATCGTAAAGAATGCCCATTTAATTGTTGATAGTGTGCAACTAGAACGTGATTTAATTAGTCATCAAGAGAAGTATCAGCGAGAGAATACAATGATTCGAATCACGCCATTTGAAACGAGACAATCACCTAATATAAGTAGTCAATTGATGGAAACATTTATAGGTGTATGGATAGATGGTATGAGTGACGCTGATTTGCAACAAATGATGCAACGACTTGTGGATTATATCGCACAAGAAGATAATTACCGTTTAATTTTATTAACGCGCCATCAAAATGACATACCGATGTGGCTTCGTGAATGTATTGCGTCGGTAAATGAGGAATACCAAGCTAAACAGAATGCGGATGTTAATGTTTCAGCATTAATGACACCTGAAGATCAAGATGACATCATTGCTGTTAAGACGATACATGCTGAACATGATGTTGTAGAAGCATTGCGGACGTTGCGACTTGTGATAGATATGTCAAAAGAACCTGATTTGTATTTACAAATTAGTGCAATTAGCGCTGGGATTCCACAAATTAATGGTCAACAAACAGATTACGTCTCTGATTATGACAATGGCCGTATTATAAATACAGTTGATGAATTAGATGATGCGTTAAATTATTATTTATTTTATTTGAAAAATTGGAATTATGCGTACGCCTATTCTTTAAAATTAATAGATGCATATGCTTCTAAGAATATTATTAATCAGCTCGATGAGTTAATAGAAGGTGAAAATGATGCCACGTAAATTTAGAGTTTTGCAAATTGGAGGAGACGATTTAGAACCTATTTTTCAACGCAAAAAAGGTGTGAGTTGGGATTACTTCGATATTGGATTGTTTGAATTTGATAGTGGTTATGTAGAGGCTATTGAAGCGATTGTTGAAGCAGAAGGGCGCTTTGATTTTATCTATATTCAAGCACCATACTCGGAGACATTAACGAATTTATTACAAATGATAAGCGAACCATACAATACGTATGTTGATGAATCATTTTGGTCTGTTGAATATGAACAAGACGAAAATGTCCAAAAATACGTTGTTCAACCATTACATTATCGAAACATTGAAGAACGTAATAATAAATTAGAGGCAGTTAGTTTCTCAGGACAGTATGGAGATAAGGTTTCTCCTAAGTTAGCACTTGTTCATCCGAATTTTAAAGGAGATATCGTTTACCAAGGTAATTCAGAGCTCACGTTGAGTGGAGAATTTGGAAAAGAATTTAAACCTATCGCATCTTGGCAAAATAATCTCGTTTACGATAAAGATAAAGTCATTCAAATATGGCCAGAATTTGATATTGATGGTGCGGTCGAGTTGCAATATACATTTAGATTGATTCAGACTGGCGCTGATGGTGCATTAATTGAACAAATCATATTGACTGATGATATGTTAGACAGTCCTTTAGAGATACCTACGAAACCATTTGATGCTTATATAAGTGTAACTGTTAAGGCGCGTGGCAACGGGACGGTACATTTAGGACCTATACACAAACGATGGTCTAGATTAGACATGGGTCAATTTTTACTTGGTGGTAGTCGTTTCGTAGATAGTCAACGACAGGAATTTATTTATTATTTCCACCCTGGTGATATGAAACCACCACTAAACGTATATTTTAGTGGTTATCGAACAGCGGAAGGTTTCGAAGGATATTATATGATGAAACGTATGAATGCACCGTTTTTACTTATCGGCGATCCTCGTGTTGAAGGTGGTAGCTTTTATATCGGTTCATCTGAATATGAACAAGGTATTATCAATGTTATTGACGAGACATTAGAAAAGCTGAATTTTAAATCACATGAATTAATATTATCTGGTTTATCTATGGGTTCATTTGGTGCCTTGTATTATGGTGCTCAGTTAAATCCTCAGGCAATTATTGTTGGTAAACCACTTGTTAATATTGGAACGATTGCTGAACATATGCGATTACTTAGACCAGAAGAGTTCGGTACAGCATTAGACGTCCTGGTGTCTAATGAAGGTGATACATCTCAAGCGTCGATACAGGCATTAAATCAAAAATTTTGGCAAACATTCCAAAAGAAATCATTGTCACAAACTGTTTTTGCCATAGCATATATGCAACATGATGATTATGATTCACATGCATTTCAAGAGCTACTACCTGTATTGACAGCACACCAAGCAAGAGTGATGAATCGCAGTATTCCTGGGCGACATAATGATGATTCACCTACCATTGCAAGTTGGTTTGTTAATTTTTACAACATTATTTTGGAAGACAAGTTTGGGAGAGTTCAACATGCTGAAAAACAAAACATTTAAAGTTACTTGGAATTATATTTCACAAACTACATTTATGTATGGCTCAAAAGTATCATTTTCAAATGGTGAAGTGACTTTTATAAATCCTTTGATGCCCTCTGGATTACCGATTCATGAGTGGTTGATGTTAAAACAATTTTCAAAATATAAAAGTGCGCCAAGTTTACCAATTTTGCGTAGAGGACAGCATTATAAATTGCATTTTGATTTTGATGCAACGCCTGCTGGTTCAGTGTATTTTATCATCATTTTTTATAATAAAAATGGCACAAAACTAAGTACTGAGATTGTAAAGTCAAATAGTATTACGATTCAATATCCTGATGAAGCCTATGCTTATAAAATAAAAATGATGAATGCAGCATCGACGAGTCTTATATTTAGATGTTTAACAATTACAGAGATGACGCATCAAGATGATTTAGAGTATAAAAGCATGCGGGTGACGAAGATAGGTGATGACCAATATGGAAATGATAGGATCAATGTCATTATTGCAGAACCATCTGACGCCTATCCAACTATTTCGAATGATTTTTTGAAACCGTTTGGTCATGTTTGGCTCGTTGAACGTTGGATGGACGACAATATCGAGGAAAATATTAAGCAACTAAAGAATGATTTGCAAAGTCAAGATACCCTAAAGGCTATTAATTTGATTAGTTATGGGTCAAAGTCAAATGTTTTTGCAACTTATGTCGCTCAGCATTTAGATTGCAAAGTGTATCGTACAAGCCATGAAGATGATGATTTAAAAGATTGGTTTAAAGAACATGTCCCAGGAAATCATGAACTAAAAGATACAAATGTCGAGGTTTATTTTAAAGAAGAGCAAGACAACCATCTAAATTATATGTCACGTTTAATGAATCCAGTACGATTTTTAGATTACTTAGATGTATCGAAACTGAATGGTGGGGAAGTAAATGAAACATAAACTAGATGTTACGATAAACGAATTAAGACTAAAGTCGATTAGAAAAATAGTGAAACGCATCAATACATGGAGCGATGAAGTTAAATCATATTCTGATGATGCGTTAAAACAAAAGACAATAGAATTTAAAGAACGTTTAGTATCAGGAGTTGATACACTAGACACATTGTTACCTGAAGCTTATGCAGTGGCGCGTGAAGCGAGCTGGAGAGTATTAGGTATGTATCCTAAAGAAGTTCAGTTAATCGGAGCGATTGTATTGCATGAAGGTAACATTGCGGAGATGCAAACAGGCGAAGGTAAAACATTAACAGCAACGATGCCTTTATATTTAAATGCACTTTCGGGAAAAGGAACATATTTAATTACAACGAATGATTATTTAGCGAAGCGTGATTTTGAAGAGATGCAACCATTATATGAATGGTTAGGTTTAACTGCTTCATTAGGTTTTGTTGATATTGTGGATTATGAGTATCAAAAAGGGGAAAAACGTAATATATATGAACATGATATTATATATACAACTAATGGACGTCTCGGTTTTGATTATTTAATTGATAATTTGGCAGATAGTGCGGAAGGAAAATTTTTACCACAATTAAATTACGGTATTATTGATGAAGTGGACTCAATCATTTTAGATGCTGCGCAAACACCATTAGTTATTTCGGGCGCACCAAGATTACAATCAAATCTATTTCATATTGTGAAAGAGTTTGTGGATACATTGATTGAAGACGTGCATTTTAAAATGAAGAAGACCAAAAAAGAAATATGGCTGTTAAATCAAGGTATTGAAGCGGCACAATCATACTTTAATGTTGAAGATTTATATAGCGAAAAAGCGATGGTCCTAGTGCGTAATATTAATCTAGCACTGCGCGCGCAATATTTGTTTGAATCTAATGTCGATTATTTCGTATATAATGGTGATATTGTTTTAATTGACCGTATTACAGGGCGTATGTTACCGGGAACTAAGTTGCAAGCTGGACTTCACCAAGCTATTGAAGCGAAAGAAGGTATGGAGGTTTCAACAGATAAAAGTGTTATGGCAACAATTACCTTCCAGAATTTATTTAAACTTTTTGGATCATTTTCAGGTATGACAGCTACAGGAAAATTAGGCGAATCAGAGTTCTTTGATTTGTATTCAAAAATAGTCGTACAAGTACCAACTGATAAAGCGATTCAACGTATCGATGAACCAGATAAAGTGTTTCGTTCAGTTGATGAGAAAAACATCGCGATGATTCATGATATAGTTGAACTTCATGAAACGGGGCGACCGGTTTTACTCATAACGAGAACTGCTGAAGCGGCTGAATACTTTTCGAAAGTATTATTCCAAATGGATATTCCTAATAATTTACTCATTGCGCAAAATGTTGCAAAAGAAGCGCAGATGATAGCTGAAGCAGGGCAAATTGGTTCCATGACTGTTGCGACTAGTATGGCAGGTCGAGGCACAGATATTAAACTTGGTGAAGGTGTCGAAGCATTAGGTGGATTAGCTGTTATTATTCATGAGCATATGGAAAATAGCCGTGTAGACAGGCAATTACGTGGTCGTTCTGGTAGACAAGGGGATCCAGGATCATCTTGTATATATATTTCACTAGATGATTATTTAGTTAAGCGATGGAGCGATAGTAATTTAGCGGAAAATAATCAATTATATTCATTAGATGCACAACGATTATCGCAAAGTAGTTTGTTTAATCGCAAAGTTAAGCAAATTGTAGTTAAAGCGCAGCGTATCTCGGAAGAACAAGGGGTTAAAGCTCGTGAAATGGCTAATGAATTTGAAAAAAGCATTAGTATACAGCGAGATCTTGTATACGAGGAACGCAATCGAGTTTTAGAAATAGATGATGCTGAGAATCGAGATTTTAAAGCGTTAGCTAAAGATGTATTTGAAATGTTTGTAAATGAGGAAAAGGTGCTAACAAAATCGCGTGTTGTCGAGTATATTTATCAAAATTTAAGTTTCCAATTTAATAAAGATGTGGCTTGTGTTAATTTTAAAGATAAGCAAGCAGTAGTGACATTTTTATTAGAGCAATTTGAAAAGCAAGTAGCTTTGAATCGTAAAAACATGCAAAGTGCATATTATTATAATATTTTTGTTCAAAAAGTCTTTTTGAAAGCAATTGATTCATGTTGGTTAGAACAAGTCGACTATTTACAACAATTAAAAGCAAGCGTTAATCAACGACAAAATGGGCAACGTAACGCTATTTTTGAATACCATAGAGTTGCATTAGATTCATTTGAAGTTATGACACGAAATATCAAAAAAAGAATGGTGAAAAATATTTGTCAAAGCATGATTACATTTGATAAAGAGGGTATGCCAGTTATACATTTTCCATAAATGAAAAGGGGTAGCGCATGACAATATATAATATAAACTTTGGTATAGGCTGGGCAAGTAGCGGTGTTGAATATGCACAAGCTTACCGTGCTAAATTATTGAGACGTACAAATCAAGACACTAAATTTGTGTTTTTAGATTTTATACAGTCAGAGAACATACAGACATTAACGCAAAACATTGGGTTTGAAGATCAAGAAGTTATTTGGTTGTATCAGTATTTTAGTGATATTTCTATAGCACCAACAACGTACACGTTAGATGACATTGAACGTGAGCTTGGTCATGATATTAGTTTTAGAGAAAGAAATGGTAAGATAGTCCGCCTATATTTTAATGGGAAATCATCATTTGTAACATGTTATCTGCAAAATGAGCAAAAAGACATTGTGGATCGTGCAGAATTTGTAATTAATAGTATGTTAGTACGTAAAGATTTTTATAGTTATACACGCATATTTTCTGAGTATTATGCACCAGCTGATAATAAAGCGAAATTATATATGCGACAATTCTATAATGAAGATGGTTCCATCGCTTATAACGAATATATTGATGGAGACAGCTCTATATATGTGTTTGAAGATGCGGTGTTGTATAACAAAACGGAATTTATTGCATACTTTTTACAACGATTGAATTTAACCCGAGACGATATTGTCATATTAGACCGCGCTTCTGATATTGGTCAGGCTGTTTTGCAGCATAAAAGTGATAGTAAAGTTGGTGTTGTGATTCATGCTGATCATTATAGTAATAATATGATGAGTGAGCAGCATATACTATGGAACAATTATTATGAATATCAATTTTCAAAAGCTAAATACATTGATTTCTTTATTACAGCAACAGATATTCAAAATCATATGGTTTGTCGACAATTTGAGCAATATCAAGGTTATCGCCCACGTGTTTATACTATTCCTGTGGGAAGCATTGATGTATTATCATATCCAACATTATCAAGAAAGCCATATGCGATGATTAGTGCATCTCGTTTAGCAAATGAGAAACATATTGATTGGCTTGTCAAAGCAGTTATCGTGGCTAAACGACAAGTGCCAGAATTAACATTTGATATTTATGGAGAAGGTAGCGAGAAGACGCGACTGCGTAAAATTATTGATACACACCGCGCGCAAGATTATATTCGTTTACTAGGGCATGTTAAACTTGATGAAATTTATACTGATTATGAGTTATTTCTTTCTGCATCAACTAGCGAAGGTTTTGGATTAACACTAATGGAAGCGGTAGGCTCAGGACTAGGTATGATTGGATTAAATGTGAATTATGGTAACCCAACCTTTATTCGAGATGGGGAAAATGGCTACTTGGTACCTTTTGATACCGATGAAGATAGTGTGGATGATGTTGTCGCAAAACTAGCTCATGCCATTGTAATGTATTTTAACAATGGTCCTCAGACACCACATGACATCTCTTATGAAGTGGCACAGCAATTTATGACTCAAGATATTATTTTAAAATGGGAAACATTAGTTCAAGAGGTGCTGCATGATTAAATTATTTGATTACTTTAACAATCATTCACGAAAGTTATATGAGTCTTTTAAAGCCAGTAAGTTAGAGGAAGATTTAACAATTGTACTCAATGACAATGGCTTTTTACCGGACGATGTTATATCACCGTATCAATTTTTTGCAGATAATCATAATTCAGAAAATATGAAACCACGATTTTTTAATCAGGTTACTGTACCAGCTTTTTGGGAAATTAAAGGTAACAACAATTCGGCTACAATTAATGATATGGGACGTCTACGAGGCAAAATATTTTATCAAAGTGGAGAGCGCCCTAGAATTGTTAGTCGTGTCGAATGGTTTGATGACCAACAACGTGTCCGATTTGTCGATTATTATTCTAAGAATGGTATTAAATTTGCACAAACTGTTTACGATTTAAATCGTAAAGCGATCTTGAAGAAATATATGACAGCAGAAGGTAAAGAAGTGATTTATGAAAATTTTGTAACATCTGATGTCATATTGGATTGGCAAGGGAAGTCTTACTTTTTCCCTTCAAAGCTCGCATTCGTATTATTTTTTATCAAGCAACTTGAAATTACGGAACATCATTTCGTTATTAACTCACTAGCCCTACCATTTTCAGTGTTATATAATTTGCCATCAAATGGTAGTGATGTTTTGGTATGGCAAGAACAGTGCGATGGTAATGTCCCAGGAAATATGCAATTGATGTGTAAAGGTGATATGAAACGACATTGTAATATTATTATTCCAGATAAAAACGAATATGAAACGATGCTCAATATAGCAGACGCAAAGGTTCAATCTCGTATTTTACAAGGCGGATATCTATATAATTATCGTAGTCGTAATAGATATACTAAAGAAATTGTAATATTAACTAACTCGGATCAACTTCGTAACATCAAGGTATTGGTTGAAACTTTACCAGATTTTAAGTTTTACATCGCTGCTATTACAGAGATGTCTGATAAGCTAATGCAACTTGATCAATATGCTAATGTGCACTTATACCCATCTATTAATATAGACAGGGTAAATGAACTATACCAGTTATGTGATATTTATCTTGATATCAATGAGGGTAATGAAATTTTAAATGCGGTGGAACAAGCGTTTGACTATGAGTTGTTGATTTTAGGTTATCGTCAAACAGCACACCATGCTAAAGTAACACTATCAGAGCACTTATTTGAGCATAATGATGAGATAACAATGGAAAGTAAAGACCAATTAATACAAATGTTAGAAAGTTTGAAAGATCAACAACAGTTTCGAGATGCTTTATTAGCACAAAAAGCACATGCACACGAAATCTCGCGTGAACAATTCGAGCAAGTTTTTAAACAGGCGCTTGAAAGCTAAAAAGAAAAAGCAGTCTAAAATAAAGCATCATTTAATATAAAAGATTTGACGTAATATGATGTTAGCGACATGGACAATATGATATTACGTCATGCTTTTTTTGTTTATTTAAATATAAGCTAAGTAATAAGTGGATAATTACTAACAACAATAACTAGATAGATAAGTGTAAATTTCTTGTAAACAGGTATATAATAGTATGTAATTCTTTTAAGGAAGTAAGTGAGAAAGGAGTATGTTGATGGCTAAATATCGAGGGAAACCGTTTCAATTATATGTAAAGTTATCGTGTTCGACAATGATGGTGACTAGTATCATTTTAACGAATATCTTGCCGTACGATGCCCAAGCTGCATCTGAAAATGATACTGAAATTTCAAAAGAGATATTATCTAAGCAAGATTTATTAGACAAAGTTGACAAAGCAAATCGTCAAATTGAGCAATTAAAACAGTTATCGCCTTCATCTAAAGCACATTATAAAGCACAACTAAATGAAGCGAAAACAGCATCGCAAATAGATGAAATCATAAAACGAGCTAATGAGTTGGATAGCAAAGACAATAAAGGTTCTCAAATTGAAATGAACGGTCAAAGTGATATAGACAGTAAATTAGATCAATTGCTTAAAGATTTAAATGAGGTTTCTTCAAAGGTTGATAGGGGTCAACAAAGTGGCGAGGACGATCTTAATGCAATGAAAAATGATATGTCACAAACGGCTACAACAAAACATGGAGAAAAAGATGATAAAAATGATGAAGCAATGGTAGATAAGGCGTTAGAAGACTTAGACCATTTGAATCAACAAATACGCAAATCGAAAGATACATCGAAAGATCCAGCAGTGTCTACAACAGATAATAATCATGAAGTAGCTAAAACACCAAATAATGATGGTTCTGGACATGTTGTGTTAAATAAATTTCTTCCAAATGAAGAGAATCAAAGCCATAGTAATCGACTCACTGATAAATTACAAGGAAGCGATAAAATTAATCATGCTATGATTGAAAAAATGGCTAAAAGTAATGCCTCAACGCAACATTACACATATCATAAACTGAATACGTTACAATCTTTAGATCAACGTATTGCAAATACGCAACTTCCTAAAAATCAAAAATCAGACTTAATGAGCGAAGTAAATAAGACGAAAGAGCGTATAAAAAGTCAACGAAATATTATTTTGGAAGAACTTGCACGTAATGATGATAAAAAGTATGCTACACAAAGCATTTTAGAAAGTATATTTAATAAAGACGAGGCAGATAAAATTCTAAAAGATATACGTGTTGATGGTAAAACAGATCAACAAATTGCAGATCAAATTACTCGTCATATTGATCAACTATCTCTGACAACGAGTGATGATTTATTAACGTCATTGATTGATCAATCACAAGATAAGTCGCTATTGATTTCTCAAATTTTACAAACGAAATTAGGAAAAGCTGAAGCAGATAAATTGGCTAAAGATTGGACGAATAAAGGATTATCAAATCGCCAAATCGTTGACCAATTGAAGAAACATTTTGCATCAACTGGCGACACGTCTTCAGATGATATATTAAAAGCAATTTTGAATAATGCCAAAGATAAAAAACAAGCAATTGAAACGATTTTAGCAACACGTATAGAAAGACAAAAGGCAAAATTACTGGCAGATTTAATTACTAAAATAGAAACAGATCAAAATAAAATTTTTAATTTAGTTAAATCGGCATTGAATGGTAAAGCGGATGATTTATTGAATTTACAAAAGAGACTCAATCAAACAAAAAAAGATATAGACTATGTTTTATCACCAATAGTAAATCGTCCAAGTTTACTAGATAGATTGAATAAAAATGGGAAAACGACAGATTTAAATAAGTTAGCAAATTTAATGAATCAAGGATCAAATTTATTAGACAGTATTCCAGATATACCCACACCAAAGCCAGAAAAGACGTTAACACTTGGTAAAGGGAATGGATTGTTAAGTGGATTATTAAATGCTGATGGTAATGTATCTTTGCCTAAAGCGGGGGAAACGATAAAAGAACATTGGTTGCCTATATCTGTAATTGTTGGTGCAATGGGTGTACTAATGATTTGGTTATCACGACGCAATAAGTTGAAAAATAAAGCATAATTATATTGGGGGAAGTGCATCTATATATTTTTTAAGTATATAAGACGTCTTATTTCCCCTTAATTTATTGTGAAGTATATGCAAAATGCAATGAATAGATTGTCCATCATTTTAACGTTATAATGAATTTAACGACTTAGAACTACACAAGTAAAGGAGAATGAAGATGTCTCGAAAAACGGCGCTATTAGTTTTGGATATGCAAGAAGGTATAGCGAGTAGTGTACCTAGAATAAAAAATATTATTAAAGCGAATCAGAGAGCAATTGAAGCAGCAAGACAACATCGAATACCAGTCATTTTCATACGTTTAGTGTTAGATAAGCATTTTAATGATGTCTCCTCGAGTAATAAAGTGTTTTCAACAATTAAAGCTCAAGGATATGCGATTACTGAAGCAGATGCATCTACACGAATACTTGAAGACTTAGCACCACTAGAAGATGAGCCGATTATTTCTAAGCGACGCTTTAGCGCATTTACAGGTAGTTACTTGGAAGTTTATTTACGTGCAAATGATATTAATCATTTAGTATTAACGGGTGTCTCTACAAGTGGAGCTGTATTGAGCACGGCATTAGAAAGTGTAGATAAAGACTATTATATTACTGTTTTAGAAGATGCTGTTGGTGATAGATCAGATGATAAACATGACTTTATTATTGAACAAATTTTATCACGCTCATGTGACATTGAATCCGTAGAGTCATGGAAAAGTAGTTTATAGTTAATATAACGTCAATTAAAGCTCGGCAGTAATGTTTGAGAATAAGTACATTTGCTCATATTTATAAAATGTGTGAGATGGCAATTGAAACGGATATGATGAGGAACATTTGAACATAAAATAATATATTTATATAAAATGACCCGAGGCGTTCGAACTGAATGCCTCGGGTTTAATTGAATAAGAAATCGGACTTATGAACAGAAATATGAACTGCACCCAGTCTAGTAGACAATTAAATAATTAAAATTAATGGTTGGTTTTGTTGTTATACAGAATCAGCCATTTTTAATGTAATTCTTTCATGATTAAAGAAAAGAATAAAATCATGAATT
>NZ_JACVZJ010000025.1:0-32301 GCF_017151945.1 Staphylococcus sp. EG-SA-10 | reverse complement strand
GCCTTTTTCATATTCTTGAAACATATATAGCAGTACATCTATGTCTACTTTAGGTTTTATTGACATAAATAAAGCTCCCTTCAAAGTTTTCATTTTTTCAATGTCTACTTTGAAGGGAGCATTTCATAAGCTTTGAACTTATTTATATCAGTCCGATTTTTTGATTGGTGTAAAAAATAATCATTGATGGTGGATAAAGCGACAACACAAATACAACATGATTGTGGCATTAGAGTGCTGGTCTTTATTAAATTAATTGAAAACTAAATCAAATATTCTTTAAAGATAATTCGATATTAGTTCGATTAAGATTCTTTGTATAAGTGAGTTAAAATAAGAAAACTATTAATAATATTAAGTTCACTACAGATGTTGCTAATGGACCATAAGTTTTAAAGACATCTTTACTTTTATAACCAACAATCGCATCTAAAAATTGAACTAAAATCATTGCAATGGATATAGTAATCAAAAATATAGCACTATGAATGACTAAAGAAAAAATAGCTAATAAAAATAAAGATAAGCTTCGACTAAGTGCATAATATGCATTTATATTATGGCTAGATGCACATGCTTGAATTGAATAACCTAAACTTACACTGGCGCTAATGATTGTAAATATTGCTAAAACAAAATACATGTTAATCCTTCTTTCTATATTTGAATATAAACAAGTACTTGTCTAAAGATATTTAAAAGATAATTAGAATAAATTTATGAGAAACTTGTTGTTATCATTATAACGGTTTCAAATCATTACAACTATGTCATAAACTGAATTTGTTGAAATTTTTCATTATGTAAATTTATTCGTAACAATCAGGGCGAACTATAGCATCATTTTACTAATGAATGCATTAAAGTAACTATGACTAAAAATGCATATTAATTATCATTATTAAGACTATTATATATAATGAATTTTAACTGGTTTATTAAACGAGAACGTCGGGAATTAAGTAACTACAATAAAAATAAGATATGACAATAAGGAGACTACACGCGTGATCATTGCCATAATTATATTGATATTTATTTCGTTTTTCTTTTCAGGAAGCGAGACGGCATTAACGGCTGCCAATAAAACAAAATTTAAAACTGAAGCTGACAAAGGTGATAAAAAAGCAAAAGGCATTGTAAAGTTACTTGAAAAACCAAGTGAGTTTATTACAACGATTCTAATTGGGAATAATGTCGCGAATATTTTATTACCAACACTTGTTACAATTATGGCTTTACGTTGGGGGATTAGTGTTGGTATTGCATCAGCTGTTTTAACAGTTGTTATCATTTTGATTTCCGAAGTGATTCCCAAGTCTGTCGCTGCAACATTTCCAGATAAAATAACAAGGCTTGTATATCCAATTATTAATATTTGTGTAATTGTGTTCCGTCCTATCACATTACTTTTAAATAAGTTGACGGACAGTATTAATCGAAGTTTATCTAAGGGTCAACCTCAAGAACATCAATTTTCAAAAGAAGAATTTAAAACAATGTTAGCAATTGCTGGACATGAAGGTGCTTTAAATGAAATTGAGACGAGTAGGTTGGAAGGTGTCATTAATTTTGAAAATTTAAAAGTAAAAGATGTAGATACAACACCTAGAATTAATGTGACGGCATTTGCTTCAAATGCGACATACGAAGAAGTTTATGAAACGGTTATGAATAAGCCATACACTAGATATCCAGTGTACGAGGGAGATATTGATAACATTATTGGGGTGTTTCATTCTAAATATCTGTTGGCTTGGAGTAATAAAAAAGAAAATCAAATTACAAACTATTCAGCTAAGCCATTATTTGTGAATGAACACAATAAAGCTGAATGGGTATTACGTAAGATGACTATTTCTAGAAAACATTTAGCAATTGTGTTGGACGAATTTGGTGGTACTGAAGCGATAGTGTCACATGAAGACTTAATTGAAGAATTATTAGGTATGGAAATTGAAGATGAGATGGATAAAAAGGAAAAAGAAAAACTTTCTCAACAGCAAATTCAATTTCGACAACGGAAAAATCGCAACGTATCTATATAAGGAGCGAACAGCTATGTGGAATAAGAATCGACTTACTCAAATGTTAAGTATTGAATATCCAATTATACAAGCAGGTATGGCAGGAAGTACGACACCGAAATTAGTTGCATCAGTAAGTAACAGTGGTGGATTAGGCACAATAGGCGCAGGTTACTTTAATACGCAGCAATTAGAAGACGAAATAGATTATGTACGTCAATTAACGTCAAATTCTTTTGGTGTAAATGTCTTTGTACCAAGTCAACAATCATATACCAGTAGTCAAATTGAAAATATGAATGCATGGTTAAAACCTTATCGACGCGCATTACATTTAGAAGAGCCGGTTGTAAAAATTACCGAAGAACAACAATTTAAGTGTCATATTGATACGATAATTAAAAAGCAAGTACCTGTATGTTGTTTTACTTTTGGAATTCCAAATGAATCTATTATAAAAAGATTGAAAGAAGCAAACATTAAGCTAATAGGTACAGCAACAAGTGTTGATGAAGCTATTGCGAATGAAAAAGCGGGTATGGATGCTATCGTTGCTCAAGGTAGTGAAGCAGGTGGACATCGTGGTTCATTTTTAAAACCTAAAAATCAATTACCTATGGCTGGAACAATATCTTTAGTGCCACAAATTGTAGATGTCGTTTCAATTCCGGTCATTGCCGCTGGTGGAATTATGGACGGTAGAAGAGTTTTGGCAAGTATTGTCTTAGGTGCAGAAGGGGTACAAATGGGCACCGCATTTTTAACATCACGAGATAGTAATGCATCAGAACTACTGCGTGACGCAATTATAAATAGTAAAGAAACAGATACAGTCGTTACAAAAGCGTTTAGTGGAAAGCTTGCACGCGGTATCAACAATAGGTTTATCGAAGAAATGTCCCAATACGAAGGCGACATCCCAGATTATCCAATACAAAATGAGCTAACAAATAGCATAAGAAAAGCCGCAGCAAACATCGGCGACAAAGAGTTAACACATATGTGGAGTGGACAAAGCCCGCGACTAGCAACAACGCATCCCGCCAACACCATCATGTCCAATATAATCAATCAAATTAATCAAATCATGCAATATAAATAATCGACCGCAATCCACAAAAGCACAAGCACCCCCCAAACATTATTTTAGTGCTTGCCATTTTTGTGGATTGCGTTTCTATTTTACCGATATAGTCAAACGAAAACATCAAACTAAAGTTCGCTGAAATGATTATGGTCAAACGAAATTATCGAGCTAAAGTTCGCTGAAATGATTATGATAAAAGTTATATGGTATGATGACATTGGTGATATATATGATAAACATCGGATTAACAGGTTGGGGTGATCACTATTCATTATATGAAGATTTAGAACGCCAAACCGATAAACTTAAAACATATGCTGGACATTTTCCGGTTGTCGAATTAGATGCGACATACTATGCGATACAACCGGAAAGAAATATATTGAAGTGGATAAAAGAAACGCCTGATACATTTGAATTTGTGGTTAAAATTCATCAAGCACTCACATTGCATGCAGACTACAAAACATTTGCAGATTCAAGGCAAGAACTATTTGATCAATTTAAGAATATGATAGAGCCCTTACATACACAGAAAAAATTAGCAATGGTATTGGTTCAATTTCCTCCATGGTTTGACTGCAATGCACAAAATATCAAATATATTTTGTATGTAAGACAACAATTACAAGCATTTTCAATGTGTGTAGAATTTAGGCATCAATCATGGTTTAGTGATGCATTTAAAGAACAAACATTGGCATTTTTAACAGAACATCAAATCATTCATGCAGTAGTTGATGAACCACAAGTGAAAGATGGCAGTGTACCTTTAGTCAATCGAATCACAAATGAAATTGCGTTTGTACGTTATCATGGACGTAATCATTACGGTTGGACTAAGAAAGATATGTCAGATCAAGAATGGCGAGATGTACGCTATTTATATGATTATAATGAGCAAGAATTAATAGACTTGGCACAAAAGGCACAAATATTAGCTCAAAAAGCTAAGAAAGTTTACGTCATATTTAACAATAATTCTGGTGGTCATGCAGCAAATAATGCCAAAACATATCAGCGATTATTGAATATAGAATATGAAGGGTTAGCACCACAACAATTAAAATTATTTTAAGAGGCGACGACTATGTTATTAACAATTACATTATTAGTTTTAATCGGAGGTTTGTCAGCGATTATAGGGTCAATCGTAGGCATTGGAGGCGGTATTATTATCGTTCCAACAATGGTTTACCTCGGTGTTGAACATGGATTACTACATAATATTACAACACAAATAGCGATTGGGACATCGTCTGTCATTCTAATTGTGACAGGACTTTCTTCATCGCTTGGATATCTAAAAACAAAACAAGTTGATATTAAAAATGGCTCTATCTTTTTATTTGGATTATTACCAGGTTCATTGCTTGGGTCATTCATTAGTAGATATTTAACATTTGAGTCATTTAATTTATATTTTGGAATCTTTTTAATCTTTGTAGCTATTTTATTAATGGTAAGAAATAAGATTAAACCGTTTAAAATATTTGATAAACCAAAGTATGAAAAAACTTATGTAGACGCTAAAGGTAAAACATATCATTATAGTGTGCCACCATTGTTTGCTTTTATTACAACGTTTTTAATTGGTATATTGACAGGTTTATTTGGTATTGGAGGTGGCGCACTAATGACGCCACTAATGCTTATTGTATTTAGATTTCCACCTCATGTAGCTGTTGGAACAAGTATGATGATGATTTTCTTTTCAAGTGTCATGAGTTCTATAGGGCACATTGCTCAAGGGCACGTAGCTTGGGGTTATGCAATCATTTTAATTATTTCTAGTTATTTTGGTGCGAAAATCGGTGTCAAAGTGAACCAATCAATTAAATCAGATACGGTAGTAACATTACTTAGAACGGTAATGCTATTGATGGGTATTTATTTAATTATTCGTGCACTGATTTAATACAACTTTAAAAGGAGGACGTCAAATTGAGGCTTACAATTTATCATACGAACGATATTCATAGTCATTTACATGAATACGAACGCATTAAAGCATATATGGCAGAACAACGGCCACGACTTAATCATCCTTCTTTATATGTTGATCTAGGTGATCATGTAGATTTATCCGCACCTATAACTGAAGCAACTTTAGGTAAAAAGAATGTGGCATTACTAAATGAAGCAAAATGTAATGTTGCAACAATCGGTAATAATGAAGGGATGACCATTTCACACGAAGCTTTAAATCACCTTTACGACGAAGCAAAATTTATAGTGACATGTAGCAATGTTATAGATGAATCAGGTCATTTACCAAATAATATCGTTTCTTCTTATATTAAGGATATAGACGGTGTGAAAATACTATTCGTTGCAGCGACAGCACCTTTTACCCCATTTTATCGTGCACTAGATTGGATTGTTACCGATCCACTTGAATCTATAAAAGAAGAAATTGAACATCAACGAGGTAAATTTGATGTATTAATCGTGCTAAGTCATTGTGGCATTTTCTTCGATGAAACATTATGCCAAGAATTGCCTGAAATTGATGTCATTTTTGGTAGTCATACGCATCATTATTTTGAACATGGTGAAATCAATAATGGTGTACTGATGGCGGCAGCTGGAAAGTATGGTAATTATCTTGGAGAGGTTAATTTAACTTTTGAGGCACATAAAGTAGTACATAAAACTGCAAAGATTATTCCTTTAGAAACATTACCTGAAGTTAAAACTTCATTTGAAGAAGAAGGAAAAACGCTAATGTCCAATCCAGTAATTCAACATCCAGTAGTGCTTAAGCGTAGTATGAACCACATAACTGAAGCTGCATACTTATTAGCTCAAAGTGTTTGTGAGTATACACATGCACAATGTGCCATCATCAATGCTGGCTTACTCGTTAAAGATATTGTAAAAGATGAAGTGACAGAATATGACATTCATCAAATGTTACCGCATCCGATTAATATGGTAAGGGTTAGACTTTCTGGTGTGAAATTAAAAGAGATTATAGCTAAAAGTAATAAACAAGAGTATATGTATGAACATGCACAAGGTTTGGGTTTCAGGGGGAATATATTTGGAGGATATATTCTTTATAATTTAGGGTACATTCATTCTACAGGGCGTTACTATCTGAATGGAGAAGAAATCGAAGACGACAAAGAATATGTACTAGGTACGATAGATATGTATACGTTCGGTCGTTATTTCCCAACATTGAAAGAATTACCAAAAGAGTATTTAATGCCAGAGTTTTTAAGAGATATATTTAAAGAAAAATTATTGGAATATTAAAAAGTAAGATTATTGGATTTTCATTTGTCATGAATTTCGATATAATGTTTAAAGATACACTTAACAGGAGGGTATGTGTTGTTATGGCGACAAAAAACGAGGAAATATTACGTAAACCGGATTGGTTGAAAATAAAATTAAATACCAACGAAAACTATACAGGACTTAAGAAGATGATGAGGGAAAAAAATCTTAATACTGTATGTGAAGAAGCTAAATGTCCTAATATACATGAATGTTGGGGTGCACGTCGTACAGCGACATTTATGATTTTAGGTGCCGTATGTACAAGAGCTTGTCGTTTTTGTGCGGTTAAGACAGGTTTACCTAATGAACTTGATTTAAATGAGCCTGAACGTGTAGCTGAATCAGTTGAATTAATGAACTTGAAACACGTTGTTATCACTGCTGTTGCGCGTGATGATTTAAGAGATGCTGGTTCAAATGTTTATGCTGAGACAGTACGTAAAGTCAGAGAAAGAAATCCATTTACAACGATTGAAATTTTACCATCAGATATGGGCGGGGACTATGATGCGTTAGAAACATTAATGGCTTCAAGACCTGACATTTTAAACCATAATATTGAAACTGTTCGTCGATTAACACCGAGAGTTCGTGCGCGTGCGACTTACGACAGAACATTAGAGTTTTTACGTCGTTCAAAAGAATTACAACCGGATATCCCAACTAAATCAAGTATTATGGTTGGATTAGGTGAAACTATAGAAGAAATTTATGAAACGATGGATGATTTACGTGCGAATGATGTAGATATTTTAACGATTGGTCAATATTTACAACCTTCACGTAAACATTTAAAGGTTCAAAAATATTACACGCCTTTAGAGTTTGGTAAATTAAGAAAAGTGGCAATGGATAAAGGGTTTAAACATTGCCAAGCTGGACCTTTAGTACGTAGTTCTTATCATGCCGATGAGCAAGTAAATGAAGCTGCTAAAGAAAAGCAACGCCAAGGTGAGGCACAGTTAAATAGTTAATATTTAACCATTAATAAGGCATAAAGGCTTAGTTTGTACAAAACGAACGTGTCATAGAAGTAATCATTATTTTTATGAAACACTAAAAGTATAAACTGAGCCTTTCATTGTCATAGATAGGTGAAGAATTTGATAAAAGTAGATCAACATTACTTTGAATTAATAGAAAATTATCGCGAATGTTTTAATGAAGAACAATTTATTGCTAGGTATTCAGATATTTTAGATAAATATGATTACATAGTTGGTGACTATGGTTACGATCAATTACGATTAAAAGGTTTTTACAAAGATTCTAATAAAAAAGCAGAGATGAGTAAACGTTTTTCAAATATTCAAGATTACATATTTGAATATTGTAACTTTGGTTGTCCTTACTTTGTATTAAGACATTTGTCTAAACAAGAGGTTAAAAAGTTAATCGAAGAAGTTCATCCGTCTGATGTGATAGATGACGACAATAAACTTCAAGATGTGAAGATTAAGCCAACCATTCAAGATACTGAACATTAATAAAACCCTTAGCTAGATTGAAAATGGGAATCATGCAATTCAAGCACGGACCTGTAATCTAGTTAGGGGTTTTTATCTTTAATGAATGACTTCATTTAAATACTCAGTAATTTCATCGCCTTCTTCAGCATTTACACCTAAAATATGAGCGATATAGCCTTCTTCTTTTAAATCATCAGTACCGATAATACCGAATTTATTTGTTTGCATATTAAGTACGAGTGTCTTACCATAATGTCTATTTGTATTGACTAACATTAAATCATATCGACCATGCTCGCCAACAAAACCAACAAACTGAACTTGACTCTCTTCGTTGTCATCATATAAATACATATCAATCATTTTGTAGCGACTCCTTTTAAAAGTAGTAAAGTTAGTATAACGACAAATGAAGTATACTGCAAAATTATGATAATATATAAGCGAGAGGTGACAAGGAATGTATTTTGTAGACAAAGATAAACTAACTCAGAAATTAGCCTATTTACAAGCATTAACTGATGATTACCATGAGAGTAAGCACAATCGTTATGCATTTGAACGCATTGCTCAAATGTTGATAGAATCATCGGTAGATATAGGGAATATGATTATCGATGCATTTATTTTAAGGGATCCTGGTAATTATAAAGATGTGATTGATATATTAGAACTAGAAAATGTTATTACTAAAGAAACACAGCAGGCGATTAATAAAACTGTCGATATTCGTAAACAATTTACATATGATTACACAGCCTTAGATATTAAGGTTATCATGCCAATGTTTGATGACGCATTACCTTATTACAAACAATTTATTACAGAAGTAACGACATTTTTACATCAAGAAAATGTACCAGTAACAGCTTTTGGTAAAGGAGAAAATCAATAATGAAACAGTATAAAGCGTATTTAATCGATTTAGATGGCACAATGTATATGGGAACAGATGAGATTGATGGAGCAAAACAATTCATCGATTATTTAAATGTAAAAGGTATTCCTCATTTATACGTAACTAATAATTCAACGAAAACACCTGAGCAAGTAACTGAAAAATTACGTGAAATGCACATTGATGCTAAACCAGAAGAGGTTGTAACGTCAGCGTTAGCCACTGCTGATTATATTTCAGAACAATCACCAGGAGCATCAGTATATATGTTAGGTGGTAGTGGTTTAAATACTGCGTTAACCGAAGCGGGACTTGTCATTAAAAATGACGAGCATGTTGATTATGTAGTTATTGGACTTGACGAACAAGTTACATATGAAAAGCTTGCGATTGCAACGTTAGGTGTAAGAAATGGAGCAACATTTATTTCTACAAATCCAGATGTGTCAATTCCAAAAGAGCGAGGATTTTTACCAGGGAATGGTGCTATTACAAGTGTTGTAAGTGTATCGACAGGTGTATCGCCACAATTTATTGGTAAACCAGAATCGATTATTATGGTTAAAGCATTAGAAATTTTAGGATTAGATAAATCTGAAGTTGCTATGGTAGGCGATTTGTACGATACCGATATTATGTCTGGTATTAACGTAGGTATGGATACGATTCATGTACAAACAGGTGTATCTACGTTAGAAGATGTGCAAAATAAAAATGTGCCACCAACGTATTCTTTTAAAGATTTAAATGAAGCAATAGCTGAATTAGAAAAATAGATATAGTCATTTTATAAAGTAGGTGAATTGATTTGGTAAAAATAGTTGTTTCGAGGAAAATTCCAGATAAATTTTATCAACAATTAAGTAAACTTGGTGACGTTGTTATGTGGCAAAAATCATTAGTGCCTATGCCTAAAGATCAATTTGTGACAGCACTTCGTGACGCAGATGCTTGTTTTATCACATTAAGTGAACAGATCGATGCAGAAATTTTAGCACAATCACCAAATTTAAAAGTAATTGCGAATATGGCTGTAGGATATGACAACATCGATGTTGAAAGTGCAACAGCGAACAACGTGGTTGTCACGAATACACCAAATGTACTTACTGAAACAACTGCAGAATTAGGATTTACATTAATGCTTGCTATAGCACGCCGTATTGTAGAAGCTGAAAAATATGTTGAAGCAGATGCATGGCAAAGCTGGGGTCCTTATTTATTGTCAGGTAAAGATGTCTTCAATTCAACTATTGGAATATATGGTATGGGAGATATTGGTAAAGCTTTTGCAAGAAGGTTGCAAGGGTTTAATACTAAAATTCTTTATCATAATCGATCAAGACATAAAGATGCAGAGGCGGACCTTAATGCAACATATGTTTCTTTTGAAACGTTGTTAGCAGAAAGTGATTTTATCATCTGTACAGCGCCACTTACAAAAGAAACACATCATAAATTTAATGCTGAAGCATTTGAGCAAATGAAAAATGATGCAATTTTTATTAATATCGGTAGAGGGCAAATTGTAGATGAAACAGCATTAATCGATGCACTAGACAATAAAGAAATATTAGCATGTGGTTTAGATGTATTAGCAAATGAACCAATTGATCATACACATCCATTAATGGGACGTGATAATGTTCTGATTACACCACACATTGGTAGCGCATCAGTAACAACACGGGACAATATGATTCAATTATGTATTAATAATATAGAAGCGGTTATGACAAATCAGGTACCACATACTCCAGTAAATTGAAATAAGTATGGTTTTTAATCATTGGTAAACAAGCAAAGCAATTGTTAAATATGTTATGCTTGACATGCGAATGTATATATTTGCGCTGATGATAATTCAATAACATTATAAACTCGTCATATTAATGTGATGAGTTTATTTGATTTTGACGTATATAACAAAATTGTTATATAGACTGTAATTGTTTATTGTTTAAATAACCTTTAAAATGAATGATGTTCTCAACAAAGTGTATCATTTACAATAATTGAGTGATGACAACCAATTACTATGTTGAATCTATAAAATTAAAATTGAATTTCATTATGAATATCGATATAATGAATTGTAAAAAACAAATTTTAAAACGTATTTTATATTGAACGGTCTTTATAAAGGCGTTTTTACTAAGAACTTTAAGAGGTGCAATATGAAATCTAAAAGTAAACAGCCACCTAATAAATATGTTGAAGCATTCAAACCATATTTATTAACACTATTGTATTTGGCAATATTTATTACTTTATATTTAATTTATGGCAGTGGCGACACACACAATAACTTCATTTATAATGAGTTCTAATGAGGGAGACTTAATATGACAGATATTATTAACAAGCTGCAAGCGTTTGCGGATGCAAATCCACAAAGCATTGCTGTTAGACACACAACTGATGAATTAACTTATCAACAGTTAATGGATGAGTCTAGTAAATTAGCACATCGATTACAAGGTAGTAAGAAACCGATGATTTTATTCGGTCACATGTCACCATATATGATTGTTGGGATGATTGGTGCCATTAAAGCAGGATGTGGATATGTACCTGTAGACACTTCAATTCCTGAAGACCGTATTAAAATGATTATTAACAAGGTTCAACCAGAGTTTGTATTTAATACGACTGATGAATCATTTGAAAGTTTAGAAGGCGAAGTATTTACAATAGAAGATATTAAAACATCTCAAGACCCAGTAATTTTTGATAGTCAGATTAAAGATAACGACACAGTATACACAATCTTTACATCTGGTTCTACTGGGGAACCTAAAGGTGTTCAAATTGAATATGCAAGTTTAGTTCAATTTACTGAGTGGATGTTAGAACTTAATAAATCAGGAAATGAACAACAATGGCTTAACCAAGCGCCATTTTCATTTGATTTATCTGTAATGGCTATTTATCCATGTTTAGCATCAGGCGGTACATTAAATCTTGTAGATAAAAACATGATTAATAAACCTAAATTATTAAATGAAATGCTAACAGCAACACCGATTAACATTTGGGTATCAACACCATCATTTATGGAAATGTGTTTATTATTACCAACGCTTAATGAAGAACAGTATGGTAGTCTTAACGAATTCTTCTTCTGTGGTGAAATTCTACCTCACAGAGCAGCAAAAGCGTTAGTAAGCCGTTTCCCAAGTGCGACGATTTACAACACATATGGTCCAACTGAAGCTACGGTAGCAGTTACAAGTATTCAAATTACACAAGAAATCTTAGATCAATATCCGACATTACCTGTTGGCGTCGAAAGACCAGGCGCAAGATTATCTACGACAGATGAAGGTGAACTTGTTATCGAAGGTCAAAGTGTAAGTTTAGGATACTTAAAAAATGACCAAAAAACAGCTGAAGTATTTAATTTCGATGACGGTATTCGTACTTATCACACTGGTGATAAAGCGAAGTTTGAAAATGGTCAATGGTTCATTAAAGGTCGTATTGATTTCCAAATCAAATTGAATGGCTACAGAATGGAATTAGAAGAAATTGAAACACAATTACGCCAGTCTGAGTTCGTAAAAGAAGCGATTGTTGTACCTGTATATAAAAATGATAAAGTTATTCATTTAATTGGTGCAATTGTGCCAACGACTGAAGTTACGGACAATGCAGAAATGACTAAAAATATTAAAAATGACTTGAAATCACGCTTACCAGAGTATATGATTCCTAGAAAGTTTGAATGGATGGAACAATTGCCATTAACTTCAAATGGTAAAATTGACAGAAAGAAAATTGCAGAGGTAATTAACGGATGATTCCATATGGTGATTTTACATTCTTCTTAATTGCTTTAATTGCATTATTACCAGTCATTATACTTGGATTTTTAGGTAAGCGAAGTTACATTTATAATGGCGTAGTTACAGCATTTATGATTGTGTTAATCTTTTCTTCTGATAAACATAATCTGTTTGACCAAAAGTATTTAAGTGTTCAATTAATTAGTTTTATTATTTACGTCGTATGGCAAGTTTTATTGATAATGTTTTATTATCATTCAAAACCAAAAAATAATTCATTTTCAAAATTTGTAACTGTAATGGTTTTATCAATATTGCCATTAGCACTTGTGAAAGTGTTACAAAGTACATGGTTAGGTGGGCATCAGATTCACTTCCATGAAAGTAAATTAATTGAATTTGTTGGTTTCTTAGGAATTTCTTATGTTACATTCAAAAGTGTGCAGTTAATTATGGAAATTCGTGATGGTTCTATCAAAGAAATTAAAGTATGGAAATTAATTCAATTTATTTCATTCTTCCCAACGATTTCATCTGGACCAATCGATCGTTACAAACGTTTCGTTAAAGACGATAAAAAAGTACCAACAGGCAATGAATATCGTGAATTAGTATTAAAAGCAATTCACATGATTATGCTTGGTTTCTTGTATAAATATATTGTTGCTTACTTTATTAACACATATGCAATCATGCCGTTACAATTAGACTTACATGGCTTTGTCAATTTGTGGTTATATATGTACGCATACAGCTTATATTTATTCTTTGACTTTGCAGGTTATAGTTTATTTGCGATAGCATTTAGTTATTTATTCGGTATTAAAACACCACCAAACTTCGATAAACCTTTCAAAGCGAAAAATATTAAAGATTTCTGGAATAGATGGCATATGACATTATCATTCTGGTTCAGAGATTGTATTTATATGAGATCTTTATTCTACATGTCTCGTAAAAAATTATTGAAGAGTCAATTTGCAATGTCTAACGTGGCATTCTTAATCAACTTCTTCATAATGGGAATTTGGCATGGTATCGAAGTGTATTACATTGTTTATGGTTTATACCATGCAGCATTGTTTATAGGTTATGGCTATTATGAACGTTGGCGTAAGAAACATCCGCCACGTTGGCAAAATGGTTTCACAACAGCACTTAGCATTGTGATTACATTCCACTTTGTAACATTTGGCTTTTTAATCTTCTCAGGTAAACTTATATAATAAAGGAGAATTTAATTATGGAATTTAGAGAACAAGTATTAAATTTATTAGCAGAAGTAGCAGAAAATGATATTGTAAAAGAAAATCCAGACGTAGAAATTTTTGAAGAAGGTATTATTGATTCTTTCCAAACAGTTGGATTATTATTAGAAATTCAAAATAAACTTGATATCGAAGTATCTATTATGGACTTTGATAGAGATGAGTGGGCAACACCAAATAAAATCGTTGAAGCATTAGAAGAGTTACGATGAAATTAAAACCTTTTTTACCCATTTTAATTAGTGGAGCGGTATTCATTGTCTTTCTATTATTACCTGCTAGTTGGTTTACAGGATTAGTAAATGAAAAGACTGTAGAAGATAATAGAACTTCATTGACAGATCAAGTACTAAAAGGCACACTCATTCAAGATAAGTTATACGAATCAAATAAGTATTATCCTATATACGGCTCTAGTGAATTAGGTAAAGATGACCCATTTAATCCTGCAATTGCATTAAACAAGCATAACGCCAACAAAAAAGCATTCTTATTAGGTGCTGGTGGTTCTACAGACTTAATTAACGCAGTTGAACTTGCATCACAGTATGATAAATTAAAAGGTAAGAAATTAACATTTATTATTTCACCACAATGGTTTACAAACCATGGTTTAACGAATCAAAACTTTGATGCTCGTATGTCTCAAACTCAAATTAATCAAATGTTCCAGCAGAAAAACATGTCTACTGAATTAAAACGTCGTTATGCACAACGTTTATTACAGTTTCCACATGTACACAATAAAGAATACTTGAAATCTTATGCTAAAAACCCTAAAGAAACTAAAGATAGTTATATTTCTGGTTTTAAAGAGAATCAATTGATTAAAATAGAAGCGATTAAATCATTGTTTGCAATGGATAAATCTCCATTAGAACATGTTAAACCTGCTACAAAACCAGACGCTTCTTGGGATGAGATGAAACAAAAAGCAGTTGAAATTGGTAAAGCTGATACTACATCGAATAAATTTGGTATTAGAGATCAATACTGGAAATTAATTCAAGAAAGTAAGCGTAAAGTTAGACGTGACTACGAATTCAATGTTAATTCTCCAGAATTCCAAGATTTAGAATTACTTGTAAAAACAATGCGTGCTGCTGGTGCAGATGTTCAATATGTAAGTATTCCATCAAACGGTGTATGGTATGACCACATTGGCATCGATAAAGAACGTCGTCAAGCAGTCTATAAAAAAATCCATTCTACTGTTGTAGATAATGGTGGTAAAATTTACGATATGACTGATAAAGATTATGAAAAATATGTTATCAGTGATGCCGTACACATCGGTTGGAAAGGTTGGGTTTATATGGATGAGCAAATTGCGAAACATATGAAAGGTGAACCACAACCTGAAGTAGATAAACCTAAAAATTAAAATACAAATAGCACATAACTCAACGATTTTGATTGAGCGTATGTGCTATTTTTATATTTTAAATTTCATAGAATAGTAATATGCGCTTGGATATGTGGCTATAATAAAATAATGAATCAGATAAATAGTATAAAATAACTTTCCCATCAGTCCAATTTGACAGCGAAAAAAGACAGGTAATAACTGATTATAAATAATTCAGTATTCCTGTCTTTGTTGTTATTCATAATATGTGCTGTTAACTTAATATCTTTATATTAGAATACTTGTTCTACTTCTATTACACCAGGCACTTCTTCGTGTAATGCACGCTCAATACCAGCTTTAAGAGTGATTGTAGAACTTGGGCATGTACCACATGCACCATGTAATTGTAATTTAACAATACCGTCTTCTACGTCAATCAATGAGCAGTCGCCACCATCACGTAATAAAAATGGGCGAAGACGTTCAATAACTTCTGCTACTTGATCAAACATCGTTGTATCTTCAGTAGGCATCAGGCAAGTCTCCTTTCGAGAGATGAATTTGATAATCTTTATTAGTATATTATAATAGATAGTGTAATAAAAATCTATCAAACCAATGGGGGATAAATATATGGAGCACGTGAGTGTGGTAGTATATGGGGCAGATGTTATATGTGCAAGTTGCGTTAATGCGCCAACATCGAAAGATATTTATGACTGGCTACAGCCGCTATTAAAAAGAAAATACCCAAATATATCATTTAAATATACGTATATAGATATTACAAAAGATAATGACAACTTAACAGATCATGATTTACAATTTATTGAAAGAATAGAACAAGATGAGCTATTTTACCCATTAATTACAATGAACGATGAATATGTAGCAGATGGTTATATACAAACAAAGCAAATCACTCGATTTATAGACCAAAAGCTTGTGAATGAATAATATACACATAATAAAAAGCAATGTCAGTAATAGTGCGAACTGACATTGCTTTTTAATTTTTAACCATTATGATATTTATATAACCAAAGTACGCCGGATTTTAAAATAGAAGCGAGTCGTCCTGTTACAGTGCGATCCATGATATATGCAAAACCTTGTTTATCTCCTAATGACCCAACGATACCTTGTACCTTTAGTTCGGGCATTTTGTCAGGTAATGGTTCATTTAGCCATTGCTTTTTAAGCACATCGGCAATTTGATCACCTTGAACTTCGGCTAACTGAGCACTTGGCGCATGTGGTAAATCAGCACAATCACCAACTACATAGACGTTACGATATGTTGGTACTTGATGATACTGGTTAACTATCACGCGTCCATTACTATTTATGTCAATCGGCAAGTTACGAACAACTTCAACAGGTTGAATTCCTGCTGTCCATACAACTAAATCAATATCTTTAGGTTCATCACAGTTATATATTTTACCAGGTTCAACTTTATTAATATTTGAATTTGGAACAACGGTAACATTATTTTTGGCGAACCATTTCGCAACATACTTACTTAATTTTTCTGGAAAATTTCTTAAAATTCGCGGCCCACGGTCATAAAGATATATTTCTAAGTCTGATCTACTTTCTCTTAATTCGCTGGCAAGTTCTATGCCGCTTAATCCAGCACCAACGATACCAACTTTAGCACCTTCTGGTAGTTCACTAATACTATGGAAAGTATCCCGAGCCTTTGAGAGTGTTTGAATACTATGTGTATATTCTTCGGCTCCTGGAACGTTATGATATTTATCTTCACATCCTAAACCAATGATTAGCTCATCATAATCAATTTTAGAATTACCGACTGAGACAATTTGAGCATCTAAATCTATGTCGTTAATTTCACCATAAACTGTATTCACTTGTGGATGATTAGGGAATTTCATGCGAACATCTTTATCTGATTTCGTGCCCGCAGCTAAAGCATAAAATTCTGGTTTCAATCCATGAAATGGCATACGATCAACTAATGTGACTGTATAATCTTGTGGTAAAGATGTAGTTAAAATGCGTGACATGATACGCATATTACCATATCCGCCGCCTAACAAAACTAAGTTTTTCATAATTAAGTACCCCTTTTATATGTTAATATTTACTTTAATTTTGAAAAGATCAAAGTGCATAGATATATTTGTTAATGAACAGTTATAAAATGCAAGTGTCTTTGATTCATCAATAACCCCTAAAAAAGTAAATATGTATTTATATGCTTATTATATATTTTTTTGAAAATGACTACAAATAAATATTTGTACTAACTAAGGCACTATTACATAACTGGGATAAGAAACATCAGTTGTTGCTAATTGAGCACATCATGTTAAAATACCAGTTTTAAAATGCTATAATATTGTAACAAATGAAATAAGAAGGTGAAGTATGAATCCGATCGTAGAATTTTGTCTCTCTAACATGGCAAAAGGTGGAGATTATGTTTTTAATCAACTGGAAAATGACCCAGATGTCGATGTGTTAGAGTATGGTTGCCTGACACATTGTGGTATATGTTCAGCCGGGTTGTATGCTTTAGTAAATGGTGATATTGTTGAAGGTGATTCGCCGGAAGAATTATTACAAAATATATATGCACATATAAAAGAAACTTGGATTTTTTAAGGAGGAGTTATCATGCCAACGGTTATATTAACAGAAGCAGCTGCCTACGAAGTAAAAGATATGCTTAAGGCAAATGAAATGCCAGATGGCTATTTAAAAATTAAAGTGAATGGTGGCGGGTGCACTGGTTTAACATACGGTATGGGTGCAGAAGAAGCGCCTGGTGAAAATGATGAAGTCTTAGAATACTTTGGATTAAAAGTTTTAGTAGACAAAAAAGATGCACCCGTATTAAATGGTACGACTATTGATTTTAAGCAATCATTAATGGGTGGCGGTTTCCAAATCGACAATCCTAATGCAATTGCATCATGTGGCTGTGGTAGTTCATTTAGAACTGCAAAAGTTGCAGGTAATCCTGAAAACTGTTAATAAAATAACTTTTTAATGATTAACCCAATTTTGGGGATACAAATTGATATCAATTACATTTAGGGACATATTTGATTATGTCCTATTTTTGCGTAAAGATATTTTGTTTTATTAAAAAGCTTATTAAAAATTAAGAATCTGATTATTAATAGTATTTTAAATGATCGTGATAACGGATACATTTTCAATCGAAATCAGGCTACGAAAAAATTAATTAATTTTTTCACAATCTGACTGAATCTTGCTTGAAAATATAACATAAAAGCTATAGAATTAGTATTGGATTAAAAATGTCTTTTTTGTGAACATCACAGGTTTTTACATAATTTAAAAGACTTAAATAACAAAATGATGATAAACTAGTATACATTGTGGTAAAAGTAGTAATGACCAGTTGTTACTAGTAATTATCAGCATTTGGTTAAAAAAATATGAAAGCTTAGGTGAAATTAAATGGCTCAAGATCGTAAAAAAGTACTTGTACTTGGTGCTGGTTATGCAGGTTTACAAACTGTAACTAAATTGCAAAAAGCGATATCAACAGAAGAAGCAGAAATTACGCTTATTAATAAAAATGAATATCACTATGAAGCAACATGGTTACATGAAGCATCAGCAGGTACACTAAACTATGAAGATGTATTATATCCTGTGGAAAGTGTCTTGAAGAAAGACAAAGTGAACTTTGTTCAAGCAGAAGTAACAAAAATTGACCGTGATGCTAAAAAGGTAGAAACAAATCAAGGTATTTATGACTTTGATATTTTAGTAGTAGCATTAGGTTTCGTTAGTGAAACATTCGGCATCGAAGGTATGAAAGATCATGCTTTCCAAATTGAAAATGTTATCACAGCACGTGAATTATCACGTCATATCGAAGACAAATTTGCTAACTATGCAGCATCAAAAGAAAAAGATGATAACGATTTATCTATCTTAGTTGGTGGTGCTGGATTCACTGGTGTTGAATTCTTAGGTGAATTAACAGACAGAATTCCTGAATTATGTAGCAAATATGGTGTGGATCAAAATAAAGTTAAAATCACTTGTGTTGAAGCAGCACCTAAAATGTTACCAATGTTCTCAGAAGAATTAGTTAACCACGCAGTTAGCTACTTAGAAGACCGCGGTGTTGAATTTAAAATTGCTACACCAATCGTTGCTTGTAACGAAAAAGGTTTCGTAGTTGAAGTAGATGGTGAAAAACAACAATTAAATGCAGGTACTTCAGTATGGGCAGCTGGTGTACGTGGTAGTAAATTAATGGAAGAATCATTTGAAGGCGTTAAACGTGGACGTATCGTTACAAAGCAAGATTTAACAATCAATGGTTACGACAACATTTTTGTTATTGGTGACTGTTCAGCGTTTATCCCAGCTGGAGAAGAACGTCCATTACCAACTACAGCACAAATTGCAATGCAACAAGGTGAAAGTGTTGCTAAAAACATTAAACGCATCTTAAACGGTGAATCAACTGAAGAATTCGAATACGTTGATCGTGGAACTGTTTGTTCTTTAGGTTCACATGACGGTGTAGGTATGGTATTTGGTAAACCTATCGCTGGTAAAAAAGCAGCATTCATGAAAAAAGTGATTGATACACGTGCGGTATTCAAAATCGGTGGTATCGGTTTAGCATTCAAAAAAGGTAAATTCTAGGCTTTAAATTAAGTTACAGCTAAACACATAAAATTAAATTATTCATTTATAAAGTCCTTCAGTGTCACTGAAGGGCTTTATTGTTGTACAATTTGAAGTGAGTAACATATCAAATCTAAGGAGGTACATTATGAATTTTAAATTAAATAACACACTAAGCAACGAAATAAATACATTGATTATTGGTATACCAGAACATTTAAATCAGTTAGAGCGCATTAGTTTTAATCATATCGATATTACAGAATCACTTGAAAGACTAAAACATCAACATATTATTGGTAGTAAAGTTGGGAAGATTTATACAACTGCATTTGATGTACAAGATCAAACATATCGTTTAATTACAGTTGGTTTAGGAAACTTAAAAACACGTAGTTATCAAGATATGTTGAAGATATGGGGACATCTTTTCCAATACATAAAGTCAGAACACATTGAAGATACGTATTTACTTATGGATTCATTTATTTCAAAATATGATCAGTTATCAGATGTATTAATGGCATGCGGCATTCAAAGTGAGCGTGCAACATATGAATTCGATCATTATAAATCAAGTAAGAAGGCACCGTTTAAGACGAATTTAAACCTTATTAGTGAATCATTAATTGAATTAGATTTCATTCATGAGGGTATCAGTATTGGCCAATCCATTAATTTGGCAAGAGACTTTAGTAATATGCCACCGAATGTATTAACACCACAAACATTTGCAGAAGATATTGTTAATCATTTTAAAAATACAAAGGTCAAAGTAGAGGTTAAAGATTATGACACTTTAGTTTCTGAAGGATTCGGACTTTTACAAGCGGTAGGTAAAGGTAGTAAGCATAAACCGAGATTAGTAACCATCACATATAATGGCAAAGATAAAGATGAAGCACCAATTGCCTTAGTTGGTAAAGGTATAACGTATGATTCTGGTGGTTATAGTATTAAAACGAAGAATGGCATGGCTACAATGAAATATGACATGTGTGGCGCTGCGAATGTCGTTGGCATCATTGAAGCGGCTAGTCGTTTACAACTGCCTGTAAATATTGTCGGAGTGCTTGCTTGTGCTGAAAATATGATAAATGAAGCGTCAATGAAGCCAGATGATGTATTTACAGCATTAAGTGGTGAAACTGTAGAAGTAATGAATACAGACGCTGAAGGCAGATTAGTCCTTGCAGATGCTGTGTATTATGCAAATCAATATCAGCCTAGTGTGATTATGGACTTTGCTACATTAACGGGTGCAGCAATTGTTGCACTAGGCGATGATAAAGCTGCTGCATTTGAATCGAATAGTAAAGTGATATTAAGCGATATATTACAAATAAGTTCTAAAGTCGATGAAATGGTATTTGAATTACCGATTACTGCCACCGAACGTGCAAGTATTAAACACAGTGATATCGCTGATTTAGTTAACCATACGAATGGACAAGGTAAAGCGCTATTTGCGGCAAGTTTTGTAACACATTTTAGTGGTCAAACACCTCACATTCATTTCGATATTGCAGGTCCAGCAACGACTAATAAAGCTTCATATAATGGTCCAAAAGGGCCAACAGGATTTATGATTCCGACGATAGTCCAATGGTTAAAACAACAATAATTTAATTATTTGCCTGATACAACTTGTGTCTTGTTATACATTTCTAATTTAACTCTTGAAAGTATAAAGGATCGCATTGTATCAGGTATTTTCATTATTGTAAGAAAATATAAATAGCATATCCTTGTGAGCATAAATCAACTTGACTAGCATTGCAAAAAAATATTATAAGCATATGTTCATTCAGTCAACGACTACTAATATAACATTATAGAACTTAGGATTTTGATTGGTGTTCCAGGCTTGTAAATTGTTTAATTTAATGAAAGCGAAAATTATTTTAAGAAAGACAATTAACTAAAAAATAAAGATTATTAGTATAGTTTGCTATTGACAGGTGTTAAAGCTACTGATACTATGTAGTCTATAAACGCTTTAGTTCGATAGAGTGATAAAGGATGGTTGTCATATGATAAATGCAGTAGTAATAGCAGTAATATTAATGATTGTGCTATGTTTATGTCGATTAAACGTAGTTATAAGCTTATTTATCAGTGCGCTAGTTGGTGGCTTAATTTCAGGCATGAGCATTGAAAAAGTTATAAATGTATTTGGGAAAAATATAGTCGATGGTGCTGAGGTAGCATTAAGCTATGCCTTATTAGGTGGATTTGCAGCATTAATTTCATACAGTGGTATCACAGACTATTTAGTAGGAAAAATTATAAATGCAATTTACGCTGAAAATAGTCGATGGTCAAGAGTTAAAGTAAAAGTGACAATAATTATTGCATTATTAGCTATGAGTATCATGAGTCAAAACTTAATTCCTGTACATATTGCATTCATTCCAATTGTCATCCCACCATTGTTAAGTCTGTTTAATGATTTAAAAATAGATAGACGTTTAATCGGTTTGATTATCGGTTTTGGTTTATGTTTCCCGTATGTATTATTACCTTATGGATTCGGTCAAATTTTCCAACAAATTATTCAAAGTGGCTTTGCAAAGGCGAATCACCCAATTGAGTTTAATATGATTTGGAAAGCAATGCTTATTCCTTCAATGGGGTATATTGTTGGCTTACTTATCGGCTTATATGTATATCGTAAACCACGTGAATATGAAACACGTAAAATTTCAGATAGTGACAATGTTACAGAGTTAAAACCATATATCTTAATAGTAACAATTGTAGCAATACTAGCTACATTTTTAGTACAAACATTTACAGATTCAATGATTTTTGGTGCACTGGCCGGAGTACTCGTATTCTTTATTTCACGTGCATATAATTGGTATGAATTAGATGCTAAGTTTGTTGAAGGTATTAAAATTATGGCTTATATTGGTGTAGTTATTTTAACAGCAAATGGATTTGCTGGTGTAATGAATGCTACTGGTGATATAGATGAATTAGTTAAAACTTTAACAAGTATTACTGGTGATAATAAATTATTTAGCATTATCATGATGTATGTGATAGGTTTAATTGTCACTTTAGGTATTGGATCATCATTTGCAACAATTCCTATTATCGCATCATTATTCATTCCTTTTGGAGCGTCAATAGGACTAGATACAATGGCATTAATCGCATTGATTGGAACAGCGAGTGCATTAGGTGACTCAGGTTCACCTGCAAGTGATTCAACATTAGGACCAACTGCGGGATTAAATGTTGATGGCCAACATGATCATATACGCGATACATGTGTACCAAACTTCTTGTTTTATAATATTCCTTTAATGATTTTCGGTACTATTGCTGCTATGGTACTATAAGCATAAAGAGGTGAAAATATGACTCATTTATTAGAGACATTTGAGATGTCAATAGATCACCAGGAAGATGGTTTAGTTGTTATTTCTATGCCTGTTACTGATAAAGTAAAACAACCATTTGGATATTTACATGGTGGTGCTTCGATTGCTTTAGGTGAAACAGCATGTTCATTAGGATCTGCTAATCTAATTGATACAACCAAATTTATTCCATTAGGTTTAGAGATGAATGCCAATCATATTCATTCTGCTAAAGATGGTCGTGTTACTGCGACAGCTGAAATTATTCATCAAGGTAAGTCGACACATGTATGGGATATAAAAATTAAGAATGACAAAGAACAATTAATTACAGTTATGCGTGGTACAGTTGCTATTAAACCTTTAAAATAAAAGAACTGCTAGCTGAAATGTTATGAGATATTCATAACTACGGCTAGCAGTTTTTTTATGCGCTATATTGTTGTAATTTTAGAAATGCTTGTTCAATGCGTTCGGCAGCTTTACGGCCACCCATAACATTTCTACCAAATGGTCCTAATTCTAAGTCTGCAAAGCATCCTGCGACAAATAGATTTGGTATCCATTCTAATTTTTCGGAAATAACAGGGTAATTACATTCGTTGATAGGTGCATCATAATTTTGTATTAATTGCTTAATAAGTGGTTGTGACATAAAATCTTGTTCAAAACCAGTTGCAACCATAATCTGTTGATATGGAACAGAATCATTTTCAGTGTTAATTAAACCATCACTAATTTGAGTGATAGGTGTTTTATGCACATTTATACGACCATTTTTAATATGTTTTTTAAGGCGTAAGTACAGTTCGTGAGGCATTGATCCTTTATGACGTTCACGTTGTACAATGGCATTTCTTTCAGGCATGCTTTTAGTACTTAAAAATGAAGACATATTTTTCGGACCTAACCAACCAGGATCAGCATCAAAGTCATGTATCTCAATATCTTTATTTAGCCATAAATGAATCTTTTTATCGTCATCATGATTTAACAATTTAAGTGCAAGATGTGCAGCAGTAATGCCACTACCAACGATATGATCGGTCTTATCATATACTACTTGATCATGTTCTTTCTCGAAGATATGATTTACATTCTGTTTGTCTTTTAAAATGTCAGGCATAAACGGAATATTTGTACTACCTATTGCAATAACGACGCAATCTGTAGTGATAATTTGTCCATCTTCTAACTTGATATGCCATTTGTCTTCTTGTTTATCTAAAGTTTGAACTAAACCTTGAACTAAGCAATCCTCTAATTGATATTGTTTAGAAGCATGTGCAATATGATCCATAAACATTGTCAATTCAGGTCGCTGATAAGGACCATAAAAAGCATTTGTATATTGGTGCTGTTTAGCGAATTGTTTTAGATGGAACGGTTGTGGATGTACGTGATGTACAATCGGTGATCTCAAATAAGGCATTTCTATTCGATTTGTATATGAGTTAAACCTTTGGCAAAAAGTTTCGTGTGGGTCAATGATTGTTAATCGGTCTGTTGTTAATCCGCTTGATAATAGTTTTTGTGCGATTGCAGTTCCCTGTATGCCACCGCCGATAATTGTCCAATGCATAATAAAACCTCTCTCTTTTTTTAAAGCGTAATCGTTACGATTTATAATTATTATTATCATAATACATAACGACATGAAAGGCAATTAAATTAAAGAGATATTCGTAGATAGGGCGAAGCTGTAGTCAAAGAAGTATGTACTAAACTAAATTCATTGAAAAAGAGGTAACAATGTCAAAAGAAAACAGCAGTAAAATCATTCCTAATTTGGAATCATCTTACTGCTGTTTGTTGTTGATTTATATTCATGACTTTGTTATATAATCTATAATTTTGTGTCTTTTAAGTCTTCCGAAATTTCATCGACTTTAGTCTTTTTAGTATAAGGCGTTTTAATATTATATGCTGCTTTCATAATCATATGACTTGAAAGAGGACCTGTAATTAATACAAAGATAATCGCAACGATTAATTGCATATTTACAAAACCTTGAGTAGCAATAAAATATAAAAACGTACCAAATAGTAATGACATTGCACCTAATGTTGATGCTTTTCCGGCAGCATGTGCACGTGAATATACATCTTCAAGTCTCAATAATCCTATGGCTGCTAGGGCGCTAATTAAAGCACCGATGATAACAAAGATAAGTGCAAGACTAATCAGTATGATTTTGATCATGTTCAATCACCTTACCTTTGTCCATAAATTTAGAGAATACTGCAGTACCTAAAAAGGCTAATATACCAATCATCATAATAACGACAATCATGTATTTAATATTTAATAAAATACTGAATAATGCTATAACTGCCATTAATTGAAGACCAATCGCATCTAATGCGACAACACGATCGGCAAGTGATGGGCCTAGTACAACGCGAATGAGCATAGCTAACATAGAAATGACAACTATGATTAATGCAATAACGATAATAACATTATGATTCATTATATTTCGCCCACCTCTCTTACAATTTTCTCTAATGATGTTTTAATACTTTCTACTTCTTGCTCTTTAGTTGAAAAATCTATGGCATGAATATAAATTTTTGTACGATCATCACTTACACCAAGCACTACAGTACCAGGTGTTAATGTAATTAAATTAGACAACAAGACAATTTGCCAATCTTTTTTTAAATCTGTGTGGTAAACAAAGAATCCCGGTTCATTTTTAATCGAAGGTTTAATAATAATTTTCAAAACATCAAAATTAGCTTTAATCAGTTCGATTAAGAAAATAATAACTAATTTAACAATACGATATAGCGTGATGACATAAAACCTACCTGGTAACACTCTGTGTAAGAGGTAAACAAGAACTAGGCCAAAGATGAAACCTAACACAAAGTTATTTGTTGTGTAACTATTTGTCACAAACAACCAAAACACTGCGATAATAAAGTTTAATACTAATTGTACAGCCATGTTATTTACCTCCTAATACAGCTTTAACGTAGGTTGATGGATTGTAGAATGTCTCTGCACCAGCTTTTACCATTGGATATAAGTAATCTGCTGACAATCCATATAAAACAGTTATCACAACTGCAACGATTGCAATCGTAGTTAAATATTTGACGTCGACTTTGTTATTAAGATCATATCCTTTTGGTTGACCGAAAAAGCCTTGTAGGAATATGCGAATGACAGAATATAATACGACTAAACTTGATAATAAGACGATGACACCACTTAAATAAAATCCTCTTTCAAATGTTGATTGGACAATGAAAAATTTTCCATAAAAGCCACTGAGTGGGGGAATGCCAGCTAAACTTAATGCTGCGATAAAGAATGACCAACCAAGTACAGGATATCGTTTAATTAAGCCACCAAATTGTCTTAAATCAGCAGTGCCTGTAATTTTAATTATAATTCCGATAAGCAAGAATAATGCAAGTTTTACTAACATGTCGTGCAATGTATAGTAAATAGCACCAATCATACCTGACTCTGTCATCATTGCAACGCCGACTAAGATCACACCTACAGCAATCATGACATTGTATAGGATGATTTTTTTAATGTTTGCATATGCAACAGCACCGACACAACCAAAGATGATCGTTAATAGTGCTAAGAATAAAATGACATAATGTGAAAAGCTTACATTATCACTAAAGAATAAGCTCAATGTTCTAGCGATTGCATAAACACCAACTTTTGTTAACAAAGCACCAAAGAATGCAATGATTGGAATTGGTGGTGCATAGTATGCACTAGGTAACCAAACAAACATTGGGAATACGCCAGCTTTTGTAGCAAAAACAAAGATAAATAGTATGAAAACGATATTGACTAAGCCACTGTCATGCGCTGAAAGGTTAGCTAATTTATTGCTTATATCTGCTAGATTCAATGTTCCTACTACTGAATATAAAATCGCTACACCCATTACGAAGAAGGATGATGATACAACGTTAACAAGAACATATTTTATTGTTTCTTGTAATTGGATTTTTGTAGAACCTATAACTAATAAGAAATATGATGACATTAGAAATACTTCGAAAAATACGAATAGGTTGAAAATGTCACCAGTTGTAAAGGCACCAATGATACCTATTAACATAAATAGTACTGAAAAATAATAATAATATCTTTCACGTTCAATACCAATTGTTTGGTATGAATATAAAATCACAATAGCTGTAATAATAATACTAGTAATAATTAGTAGGGCACTGAATATGTCTAAAACAAAGACAATACTGTAAGGCGCTTTCCATGAACCTAGTTCAACTCGTAATGGTCCATGTTTTACAACATTTGCTAAATTGATAATTGCCGCGACCAAGGTTAATAATGTACCGCCTAGTGCGACATAACGCTTTATAATAGGACGTTTTCCAATAAAGACAAGTAATATGGCTGTAATTACTGGAATGACGAGCGTTAACACAAGCATATTACTTTCAATCATCTTCTGGAACTCCTTTCATACTCTCAACGTTATCTGTGCCTAATTCTTTATATGTTCTAAATGCTAATACTAAGAAAAAGGCTGTTGTCGCAAAGGCGATAACGATTGCTGTTAAAATAAGTGCTTGCGGGATAGGATCAACATAGCTTTTTACGTTCGCTTCATAAATTGGAACAGTACCATGTTTAAGTCCACCCATAGTTATTAAAAATAAATTTGCTGCATGTGTTAGTAGTGTAGTTCCCATAACAATTCGTATCAGACTTTTAGACAAAACGAGATAGACACTAATTGCTGTGAGAATACCACTAACAAAGATCATAATAATTTCCACTATTCGTTCTCTCCAATCGAAATAATAATTGTCATGACAGTACCAACTACTGCACATAAAACACCGAAATCAAAGAATACTGCCGTTGTCATATGAACAGGTTCTAATATAAATAACGGTATATCAAATGTGACATGCGTAAAGAAATTTTTACCTAAAAACCAACTTGCGATAGGCGTCGCAATACAAAAAACTAATCCGATACCTATCAAGATTTTAAAATCTAATGGGAAAATTTTACGCATTGTTTCTATATCAAATGCAATCGTAATGATAACAAGTGAACTTGCGAATAATAATCCGCCGACGAAACCGCCACCAGGTGTATAATGTCCTGCTAAGAAAAGTGAAAAACCAAAGACCATTACCATGAAAAAGATAATAACTGCAGCAAATTGCAAAATTAGATCATTTTGTTGTCTATTCATGATTTTTCACCTCGTTACCTTGCGTTTGACGCTTTTTACGTAATTTAATCATTGTATATACAGCTAATCCTGCGATACCAAGCACAGATGACTCGAATAAAGTATCCATACCACGGAAATCAACAAGTATGACGTTTACCATGTTTTTACCGTGAGCTAAATCATAAACGTGCTCTTGATAAAACTTAGATATCGATTCAAAATGTCTATTTCCGTATGCAATTAAACCGATAATAATGACGGACAAACCAACACCACCAGCAATTAAAGCATTAGTAAGCTGGAATGAGCGCTTTTCATTATAACGATTTAAATTTGGTAAGTGGTAGAAGCATAATAAGAACAATGCTGTTGAAATAGATTCAACGACAAACTGTGTCAATGCTAAGTCGGGTGCTTTAAAGAATATAAACAATACAGACACAGCATATCCAACTGCACTTAACATAATGATGCTAAATAATCTTGATTTAGCGAAAAGAATTAAAAAGGCAGCACTTAATAATAAAATTACGATACAAACTTCGAAAATTCTAATCGGACTAACGTCTTTAAAATTAATGTTGAAAGGTACTGAGAATACAGTGACAAATGTTAATAAAATTAATGCACCAAAAATGATAACTAAATTATTACGTGAATAATCGGTAACATAGCTATTCGTCATCTTTTCAGAGTAGTTTGGAATAACATTTGCACTTCTGTTGTACCAATAATTGAATGTTAGTTTACCAGGTTGTCGTTGCAACAATTTCACCCAATAACTAAATGTCACAATTAGTAAAATACCTAAAATATAAATCACTAATGTTGATAAAAAGGCAGGCGTTAATCCATGGAACATATGGAATTCAACATCATCAATTACCGTATGATTAATCGAAGATGTAGCTGGTTCAATAATCGAATTAGTTAAAATGCCAGGGAATAAACCAAATACAATTACTAATGTAGCTAAAATAGCTGGTGATAAAAGCATTAATATTGATACTTCGTGTGCTTTTTTAGGTAATTGTTCAGGTTTATATTGTCCGAAAAATATATGCATTATAAATTTAATTGAATATACAAATGTGAAGACACTGCCCACTATACCAATGATTGGGAATAGGTAGCCTAATGTATCAACACTGAATAAATTTGCTTGGCTTGCTGTAAATGTTGTTTCTAAAAATGATTCTTTTGATAAGAAACCATTGAACGGTGGTACACCAGCCATACTTAATGCTGTAATAACAGTGATTGTAAATGAAATAGGCATAATTGTTAGTAAGCCACCTAATTTCTTAACATCACGTGTACCAGTAGAATGATCCACTGCACCTGTAATCATAAATAGGGCACCTTTAAATGTTGCATGGTTGATTAAATGGAATATTGCAGCCGTAAATGCAGCAGCATATATTTTGCTATCATCGCCTTGATAGTGATAACTAATGGCACCGATTCCAAGCATCGCCATAATCATACCTAATTGGGATACTGTTGAAAATGCCAGTATACCTTTCAAGTCTTGTTGTTTTGTTGCGTTTAGCGAAGCCCAGAATAACGTAATTAAACCAACGAGTGTGACAGTCCATATCCAACCTTGCGATGCTGCGAAGATTGGTGTCATTCGAGCGATTAAATATAACCCTGCTTTAACCATTGTTGCTGAATGAAGATAAGCACTGACTGGTGTAGGTGCTTCCATTGCATCTGGTAGCCAAATATAAAATGGAAACTGAGCAGATTTTGTAAAAGCACCAATCATGATTAAAATCATCGCAAAAATGAAGAATGGGCTATTTTGAATTTCAGAAGCATGTTGAATCATGTACTGAATGCTAAATGATTGCGTTGGTATAGCGAGTAAGATGATACCACCTAATAATGATAGACCACCAAATACTGTGATTATGAGCGATTTTTGAGCACCATATATAGATGCTTGTCGTTCGCGCCAGAATGAAATAAGTAAAAAACTAGAAAATGACGTTAGCTCCCAGAATAAATATAGAATAATAACATTATCTGAAAGTACGACACCTAACATTGCACCCATAAATAGTAATAAATAACAATAAAAATTCCCTAGTTGTTCTGACTTACTTAAGTAGCCGATTGAATATAATACTACTAAACTGCCGATTCCTGAAATAAGCAAACTAAAGAGTAAACCTAAGCCATCAAGATATAAATCAAAGTTCATACCAAAATGAGGCATCCAATTTAAGGTTTTCATTACAGTATTACCTGACATCGTCGTTTTAATTAATGTAAGCATATAAATAAATATGACGATAGGGACAGGTAATACGAACCATCCTAAATGTATACGTTTAAAAAATCTATACAGGATAGGAATAATGAGTGCGAATATTAACGGTAATATCACCGCAATATGTAACAAACTCACTATGTTGTCCTCCTTTAAAAAATATTTATGTTATTCATTATACATGAATGATATAGTTCTGAAAAACGTACACACTCCTTGTTGTGCTTTATTTTCAGAAGTATTTAAATAAGAAGAAACACGTCATTTTTTATTTAAAATTTTCTTTGTATTGAAGTGAATAATCTTCTTTTAAGCGTGCTAAACTAGCTAAAGACATTTCAGCATGTTTTGTTTGCTGAGCTTTAAGTTTAGTTTCTAAATCTGTAATTGCTTGTTGAAGTGAATCTTCATAGCGTAATTCATCAACATTGAAGTCGCGTAATTGTGAACGTTTCGTATAGCGTTTTTCAAAATGACTTAATGCTTTGCGTTCATGGAAAAATACACCTTCAGTTTCAGTAGGGTTATGTAAATCACCTTGTTTCGGGTGTTTGATAACTTGTTCAACTTTAACAAGTACATCGTCTCCATTTTCTTCAACAATCGTGACACCATAGCTACCTGTTTTGTGTGAAAATCGATATAGCTTCATGCTATTTTCCTCCCTTAAAAGTATGTTAATATATATGTATCATAACATGAATGGAGAATATAAATGGCTAACTATCCACAGTTAAACAAAGAAGTACAACAAGGTGAAATTAAAGTGGTTATGCACACAAATAAAGGTGACATGACATTCAAATTATTTCCAAATATTGCACCAAAAACAGTTGAAAATTTTGTGACACATGCAAAAAATGGTTATTATGATGGAATAACATTCCACCGTGTCATTAATGACTTCATGATTCAAGGTGGCGATCCAACAGCTACTGGTATGGGTGGCGAAAGTATTTATGGCGGTGCTTTTGAAGATGAATTTTCATTAAATGCATTTAACTTATATGGCGCATTATCAATGGCTAACTCAGGACCTAATACTAATGGTTCACAATTTTTCATTGTTCAAATGAAAGAAGTACCTCAAAATATGTTAAGTCAACTTGCAGATGGTGGTTGGCCACAACCAATCGTTGATGCATATGGCGAGAAGGGTGGTACACCATGGTTAGATCAAAAACATACAGTATTCGGTCAAATCATTGATGGTGAAACTACATTAGAAGATATTGCAAATACAAAAGTGGGACCACAAGATAAACCACTTCATGATGTTGTAATTGAATCTATTGATGTTGAAGAATAATATCTAAACATAATTAACTATCAACATTTTAAACTCGGATAAAGCTAATTTATGAATGGATTAGTATATATTCCAACGAAAACAAATAAACTAACATGATGAGCAATCTCAATATATTTATCAAGAAAGCACAGTTTTTAAATAGATGTGTATTCTAAAGATAATAGTTGAGGTTGCTTTTTATGTTTTTACGGTTCTCCACCAAATGTGGTGGGTATATAATTTAAAGAACTATTTTAAATTACAACTTTTAGAGTTTTTATTATTAGGCGGCCAGTCCATTATTGGGCTTGGTTGTCTTCTTTTTTTCTCCTTTGTA
>NZ_JACVZJ010000024.1:0-33768 GCF_017151945.1 Staphylococcus sp. EG-SA-10 | reverse complement strand
ACACATAGGCGCACTTGTCTCCTTTAGTTTGGGTTTGGTCACTTTAAATTATAGAGGCAATTGCGCTTTTTGTGTATTAAAAAAAGCAGGAAGTTTTACCTTCCCACCATAAAAGATGAAGAACCATAAAGAATTACTTTTTCTTTAGAAATTAGTATTTCTTATGCATGAGTTTTACTCATGTATTCCTATTTTTAAGTACACATTAGCTATAGCTAATGATAAAGAGCCACTGCATAATAAATCATTAGTGTTTTTTATCATTTCTGTCCCACTCTCATCGTGATTTGAAATTTTCAATTGCGATTTTAATTTCATCTCTCACACGTTGGAACTCTGACCAAGGCTTGCCTGCAGGATCATCAAATCCCCAATGTTCCTTCTTAACATTTGTTGGTAAAGAAGGGCAATTTACGTCTGCATCACTACATAATGTAACAACTAAATTTGAATTTTTAATAATATTATTATCGATTAAATCTGATGTATGATTTGATATATCAATGCCTACTTCTTTCATAGCTTCTATCGCTTTGGGATTAACACCGTGTGTTTCGATACCAGCAGAATATACATTCCAATCTTCCGCTAAGATTTGTTTAGCCCAACCTTCAGCCATTTGACTTCGACATGAGTTGCCTGTACATATAAAATAAATTGTTTTTTTAGTCATAACAATCTCCTAATTAATTAAAATATGATAAGTGTTAGATACAACCCTATGAGGGTTATAAATAGTACTGGAATTGTAATGATGATACCAGTTTTAAAGTATGTGCCCCAAGAAATCTTAACATCTTTTTGTGTTAAGACGTGTAACCACAGTAATGTAGCTAAAGAGCCTATCGGTGTAATTTTTGGACCTAAATCAGAACCGATAACATTCGCATAAATTAGGCCTTCTTTTAACAAGCCATGGACATTTGATTGACCAATAGCAATCGCATCTATTAAAACTGTAGGCATATTATTCATTATTGATGATAAAAATGCTGAAATGAAGCCCATTCCCAAAATGGTGCTAAATAAACCGTAATTGGAAATATATTCTAATATTTTAGCCAATATTAAAGTAATACCAGCATTTCTTAAGCCGAATACGACGATATACATACCAATTGAAAATAATACTATATTCCAAGGTGCGCCCTTAATGACTTCCTTAATATTTACAGCATTTGATTTACGAGCCAACATTAGAAATATAAAAGCAATGATTCCAGTGAAAATTGATACCGGAATTTTAGTAAATTCACTGATTAGATAGCCGAAAAGTAATATAACTAGCATAATCCATGAAATTTTAAATAGCTTTAAATCATTAATGGCATCTTTAGGACGCTTTATTTTATTATCATCAAACGTTTTAGGTATCGCTTTTCTAAAATATATCCACAATACTATAATACTTGCTAAAAGTGAGAATAAATTAGGTATAATCATTCTACTAAAATATCGAACGAATCCTACATGAAAATAATCAGCAGATATAATATTCACTAGATTACTTACAATTAAAGGTAAAGACGTTGTATCAGCAATAAAACCACTTGCAATAATAAATGGAAATATTGCGCGCTTATTAAATCCAATATTTTTAACCATCGCTAATACAATAGGCGTTAAGATTAACGCTGCGCCATCATTTGCGAAAAATGCAGCAACAATGGCACCCAATAATATGATATAAACGAACATTTTTAAACCATTGCCTTTTGAAGCATGAAGCATGTGAATAGCTGACCATTCGAATAATCCAACTTTATCTAATATTAATGAAATAAGAATGACTGAGACAAAAGTCAAAGTAGCATTCCAAACAATACCTGTTACTTCGAAAACATCGGAAAAACTTACAACACCAGTAATAATAGCAATAAAGGCACCAGTTAATGCGGTAATGCCAATATCTAGGCCTTTAGGTTGCCATAATACAAATAATAAAGTTACTAGAAAAATGAGTGTCGCTAAAGTTGTCATCATTAGCATTCACCAGTCTTAAGGTTATGACAAATACATCGTTGGTTAGAGGTATGAACCTTAGACAAGTTATTAATTACGGAATCAAAAATATTATGATTAAGCTGGTATAAATGTTTATTTCCGATTTTTCGTGTCGTAACTAAGTTGGTTTTTACTAATGCTTTCATATGATAGCTAAGTGTGGGTTGAGAGAATTGAAAATGTTCTAACAAATCACAAGCGCATAACTCTCCACAAGAAAGTAAATCTAGTATTTCTAATCTGCTTGAATCTGATAAAACTTTTAAATATGTTGCTAGTTCTTTATACGTCATAACTTACCTCCTTGACGTTAAATAGATTATCATCTATATAGATGAATGTCTATGTTTCTTTGGTATATTACACGATATGACTATGTAATCTAGATTTGGCTTTAGTATTAAAAGGGTATTAAAGATAAATATAGATATTGATTTTGCAAATTATACTCTTTGTTTTGCATTGAAAAAGGTGATTAGCCATATCTTGAGTGTATGGCCAATCACCTTAGTTGAATTTATTTTGTAATCAAGGGTATTGATTAAGAAGCTTTGTTTTTACGACTAAAAATCATAAATAGAATTACTAATGAGATTAATATCTTTGCTATAAATTTCAATTTAATTCACCTCGTAAAAATATTTTAACACAAACACTAAGGTTGATATTAAATGAAAAGTTTTAAATGGTTTAATGGTTGTGAAAGTGAAATAATAGCTTGCCTTAATAAATTTTATTAAAAATACCAAATTGCTATAATTATAGGTAATAGTTTAAATATAATATTTTGAATTACAAAAGGATGGATGATATATGCGAGTAGCAATAATAGGCATGGGAACTGCTGGTGTAAGTGTATTGAGAGAGTTAGTTAAGCACCCGAAATTTAATCAATTAGATATAGATTTATACGATGATAAAGTAAATATGGGACAGGGCGTACCATTTCAAAATGATAGTTCTGAGCTGCTAATTAATATGCCTTCGAAAAAGATGAGTTTAAATTTAGATGATGAGACTGAATTTTGGAAGTGGTATAAACAACAAACTGATTTTAATTTTGATGAACCTGCATATTTACCGAGATTTGTATTCGGACATTATATGAAATCTTATTTATCTATGTTCACAAAAAAATATCCAAATATATCAACTAATTACAATAAAGTTCAAGAGATTTATACAAATTCTAATATTGATGAAACGAATTTAACTTATTACATATGTACTACAAATTCAGAAAAATCATGGCAAGCGTACGATTATGTATTTTTAACATGTGGTACATTTGCCTACCATGATCCATATAACTTAAAGGGTAAAAAAGGATATATTGCTACGCCTTATCCAACATATAATACGTTAGACGAAGTAAATGAACTGGACGATATTGCGATTATTGGTACAGGCCTTGCCAGTTTAGATGTTGTTCGTTATGTTGCTGCTCATCATCCGAAATTACCAATTACTATGACGAGTCGTTCTGCTCATTTACCAAGTGTAAGAGGTACAATGATAGACGTGACATTCAAGTACTTAACTAAAGACAAATTAAATGACATTAAAAAACATCATTTCGGCAATGCACCGCTTGATACTTTAGTTACTTTATTTTTAAAAGAATGTGCTGAATATGAAATTGATTTTAAAAAATTAGTACATAGACGTACAGGAAATCATATTGCAGATTTGAAGTATGATTTAGCGCGTCCAACAGAAATGGGCATTTTCCAAAGTATGATTGAACATTTGAAAGAGAATTTAAATTGGATATGGAATAGCTTAAGTATTGAAGATCAACTTCAATTTAATCAAAAATACTCAAAGATGATTCAATTAAATTCAAATCCAATGCCTCCAAGAACTGCTGAATTAATTATTGAATTAATAGAAAATAAGTCTTTAATTTTGAAAAAAGATTTAGAAGATGTGAAACATGATGGCAAGTTGTATTATTTTTCATACAAAAACCAAGAATCAGTAGACATATATAATGTTGTCATTAACGCGACAGGTGCAAAAAGTCATTTAAATGAATTAGATCAAGATGATCAATTAATTAAAAATCTTGAAAATAGACAAATTGTACAAGCACATCCAATGGGAGGCATACAAATCATACCGGAAACCAATCAAGTTATTAGTCCAAGGTTTGGAACATTAACAAATATGATTGCGATAGGTCAAATGACAAACGGTGTTAATAAACTGCGAAATGGTGTGAAAATGATAGTAGAACAAGTTGCGCATACAGTATCTCAATTATATGATGCTTTAGAATCGAATGAGCAACAACAGCTCAGTGACAATCAATAATTTGTAACTAGAAGATAATAAAGAGAACGCTCTATAGAGACGAATTGAAGGTTTGATTTTAATGTCTGTTAGTAAGAATCATATCAATGAGATGCCTATAGTACTCAGATTATATTAAATTAAAACCGTCATTAATTGTTTTTTCAGAAAACATATAGTATCATTTTAAATGTAGTTGACATACTACGTACTCAAATAATCTATAACAATTTCATATATAATTCTTTCGGGGCAGGGTGAAATTCCCAACCGGCAGTAAATAAAGCCTGCGACCTGCTAATATGTTTCATATTAGTGGCTGATCTAGTGAGATTCTAGAGCCGACAGTTAAAGTCTGGATGGGAGAAAGAATGTTAATTATCGATAAAGATAATGTAGCGTATTTGTAAAAATGTGTACAAATAGGCTTATTTAACGATAAATTTTTCTCCTTGCATCTTAATTCATGATGTGAGGATTTTTGTTTATAGAGGTGATAATTTGAGTCAATTTATGGATTATGCGATTCAACTTGCAAATATGGTACAAGGTCAAACAGGTGTTAATCCACCCGTTGGCGCTGTTGTAGTTAAAGAAGGTAGGATTGTTGGTATTGGTGCACACTTGAGAAAAGGTGACAAGCATGCGGAGGTTCAAGCACTTGATATGGCACAACAAAATGCTGAAGGTGCGACGATTTATATTACGTTAGAGCCATGTAGTCATTTTGGTTCAACACCACCCTGTGTTAACAAAATAATTGATTGTAAGATAGCTAAAGTAGTTTACGCAACAAAAGACAATTCGTTAGATACACATGGTGATGATACGTTACGGGATCACGGTATTGAGGTTGAATGCGTTGATGATGAACGTGCATCACAATTATACCAAGACTTTTTTAAAGCAAAAGCAAAGCAACTGCCACAAATTACAGTGAAAGTATCTGCAAGTTTAGATGGTAAACAAGCGAATGATAATGGACAAAGTCAATGGATTACTAATAAAGAGGTTAAACAAGATGTCTATAAGTTAAGACATCGACACGACGCAGTGTTAACTGGAAGACGTACAGTTGAATTAGATGATCCACAATATACTACACGTATTCAAGATGGAAAAAACCCTATAAAAGTAATATTGTCTAAGTCTGGGAATATTCATTTTAATCAGCAAATTTATCAAGATGAATCAACACCAATTTGGATATATACAGAAAATCCAAATTTAACAACCAATCAAACACATATTGAAATTATTTACTTGAAGTCTTGTGATTTAACAACAATTCTTCACAATTTATATAAAAGAGGAGTTGGAACTTTGCTAGTCGAGGCAGGTCCAACCACTACTTCAGAATTTCTCCAATCTAATTATATAGATGAATTTATTCTCTATTATGCCCCGAAATTAATTGGTGGATCTGGAAATTATCAATTTTATCAAACAAATGATGTGATTGAGATACCAGATGCGAACCAATTTGAAATTGTTCATTCCGAGTTATTAAATCAAAATGTTAAATTAACTTTACGAAAGAAGTGATGATGCATGTTTACTGGCATCGTTGAAGAAATAGGTGTCGTTAAAAGTGTTCAAATTCGTCAATCAGTCAGGACGATTGAAATCGAAGCACATAAGATTACGGCAGATATGCATATTGGTGATTCCATCAGTGTTAATGGTGCATGTTTAACAGTGATTGATTTTGATCAGACATCTTTTACTGTTCAAGTAATTAAAGGCACTGAAAATAAAACCTATTTAGCAGATGTTAAGCGACAATCAGAAGTAAATTTAGAGCGTGCCATGAGTGGTAACGGTAGGTTTGGTGGACATTTTGTCCTCGGTCATGTAGATGAACTAGGAACAGTTTCAAAAATAAATGAAACAGCCAATGCCAAAATTATTACGATTCAATGTAACCAACATATTAATAATCAGTTAGTTAAGCAAGGGTCTATTACTGTGGATGGTGTAAGTCTAACGGTATTTGATAAGCATGATAACAGTTTTGACATTCATCTTATTCCAGAAACGAGGCGTTCAACGATTTTATCATCCAAAAAATTAGGAGATAAAGTACATTTAGAAACAGACGTTTTGTTTAAATATGTTGAAAATATTTTAAATAAAGATAAAGACCAATTATCTGTAGATAAATTAAGAGCATTTGGTTTTTAGGAGGGGTAGCATGCAATTCGATAATATTGACAGTGCTTTAATGGCTTTAAAAAATGGAGAAACAATTATTGTAGTAGATGATGAGAATCGTGAAAATGAAGGTGATTTAGTAGCGGTCACTGAATGGATGAACGATAATACCATTAATTTTATGGCGAAAGAAGCAAGGGGATTAATATGCGCACCAGTGTCTAAAGATATTGCACAACGTTTGGATTTGGTACAAATGGTTGATGATAACTCCGACATCTTTGGTACGCAATTTACAGTGAGTATTGATCATGTAGATACAACAACAGGAATTAGCGCTTATGAACGTACATTGACTGCCAAAAAGCTCATTGATCCTAGTAGTGAAGCTAAAGATTTTAATCGTCCTGGTCATTTATTTCCATTAGTAGCACAAGATAAAGGCGTATTAGCTAGAAATGGACACACAGAAGCGGCTGTTGATTTAGCTAAACTTACTGGTGCCAAGCCCGCTGGTGTCATTTGTGAGATTATGAATGATGACGGCACGATGGCGAAAGGACAAGATTTACAAAAGTTTAAAGAAAAACATCAATTAAAGATGATTACGATTGATGATTTAATTGAATATCGTAAAAAATTAGAACCAGAAATTGAATTTAAGGCAAAAGTGAAAATGCCTACAGATTTCGGAACATTTGATATGTATGGTTTTAAAGCGACTTACACAGATGAAGAGATAGTTGTACTGACAAAAGGTGCAATTCGACAACATGAAAATGTACGCTTACATTCTGCGTGCCTTACAGGCGATATTTTCCATAGTCAGCGTTGTGATTGTGGTGCTCAACTTGAATCGTCTATGAAGTATATCAATGAACATGGCGGCATGATTATTTATCTACCTCAAGAAGGTCGTGGCATAGGATTGTTAAACAAATTACGCGCATATGAATTAATTGAGCAAGGATATGATACAGTAACTGCAAATTTAGCATTAGGTTTTGATGAAGATTTGCGAGATTATCATATTGCTGCACAGATTTTAAAATATTTTAACATCGAACATATCAATTTATTAAGTAATAATCCAAGTAAATTTGAGGGATTAAAACAATATGGCATTGATATTGCAGAAAGAATTGAAGTTATCGTACCAGAAACGGTACATAATCATGATTATATGGAAACGAAAAAAATAAAAATGGGTCATTTAATATAGGAGGACTTTAACATGAATTTTGAAGGTAAATTAATTGGAAAAGATTTGAAAGTTGCAATCGTAGTTAGTCGATTTAATGATTTTATCACTGGAAGATTACTTGAAGGTGCAAAAGATACTTTGATTCGACATGATGTTAATGAAGACAATATTGATGTAGCATTTGTTCCGGGTGCGTTTGAAATTCCTTTAGTAGCTAAAAAATTAGCCTCATCAGGAAATTATGATGCAGTAATTACATTAGGATGCGTAATTCGCGGTGCTACGTCTCATTATGATTATGTTTGTAATGAAGTCGCGAAAGGTGTTTCTAAAGTAAATGATCAAACTAATGTACCAGTCATATTTGGTATTTTAACGACTGAAAGTATTGAACAAGCTGTGGAAAGAGCAGGTACGAAAGCTGGCAATAAAGGTGCCGAAGCAGCAGTAAGTGCAATTGAAATGGCTAATTTATTAAAATCTATAAAAGCATAGAGCGCTGTTGTGAGTTCATAATCAAAGATTTATAAATGATTCAGAATTGCCTATATAACATTTAGGAGCCTAGAACATTGATTATTGTTCCAGACTCCTAAATTATTGTTTATGCCTTGCACTATTTACGGCATAATTTTTTAATTGTACTTAAACCTAACATAACTGTAGCTCCTAAAGCTGCAATTATGCCAACACGTTTTAAGCCAGCAGGTTTCACAAATTCTTTTACAGCAAGAGATAGGTTTTGTGGGCGTTCTGCTAATCTTCTCATAAAATACGCAAACCAATCATCGCCATAAGGTACATAAATAGTGAAATTATAGCCTTCATTTGCGATTTCTTCTGCTAACTCTGATCTAAAACCATAGAGCATTTGGAATTCCATACGATCTTTTTCAATGTGATTTTCTTTCATAAATTGTTTTACATGATTAATGATGCGATGGTCATGTGTTGCAATTGAAGTGAAATTGCGTGCGTTTAACAAACGTTGTTCAATTATCTTGATGTAATTTGCATCTACGTCTTCCTTAGATTGAAATGCAATTGATTCGTTTTCTTTATATGCACCTTTAACCAAACGTAATCGTAAATCTTGGTATTTATCAACTAATTCATGGCTATCGTATAGATATGCTTGAATTACAGTACCAACATTTCTAAATTCGCCTTTTAATCGATCTAAAACTTGAACAATTTGTTGCAGGCTAGCATATTTTTCAGTATCAATATTTATATGCATATTGTTGTAAGTATTTGCTTTAAGTAAAATCTCTCTTAAATTTTGGTAAGCTAATTCTAAGTCGAATTCTGCACCTAACTGACTTAATTTAACAGACATATGTGCCTTTACGCCATGTTGATGAAGCGCGTCCATAATAGTTAAAATTTGTTCTTTAGCATGATTACTTTCTTCAACTGTACCGACAAATTCCCCTAAATTGTCTACCGTAACAGCGATATTCTTGTCATTTAAGTATTCGATTGTATTAATTAACTCTGGAATTGTATTTCCGGCAACGACTTTATTGGCACCCAAACGTGGGCCCACTTTTTTTGCTGCGTTGTTTAAAAAACTATTATTAGATAATCCGATAAAAAAATTCTTTAATAGTGCCATTGCTACTCCTCCAAACCCTTGTGTTTACAATAAGTTTAGCATGAAAAAAATATTCGAGAAAGCGTTTTCATCAAAAACGATCAAAAATAATTATGTATAATTACACTATTATTGATGTTGATTTCATTTGAATATAATAATATGGACAACAATAATACTATAAATAGAAATCTACATAGTGAATTTGCTATAATTATGTTATTGAAGATTAATGAAAAAGGGGCAGTATAATAATGTGGAAGTGGGAAGCTGAAAATGATGCGAAAGGCGTCGTTGTTATTGCTCATAATATATTAGAACATACGGGAAGATATGCATATGTTATTACGATGTTAAGAAGAAATGGCTATCATGTGATTATGGGAGATTTGCCTGGTCAAGGTCAAACTTCAAGAGCTAATAAAGGACAAATTGAAAACTTTCAAACGTATCACGAAAGTTTGTTAGACTGGTTAAAGATAGCTAATGAATATAAAATTCCTACTTATGTATTAGGAGTAGGACTTGGCGGTTTGATTTTATTAAATTTACTTGAAAAAGTAGAATTTCCAATCGAGGGGATGATGTTAATTTCTCCTATGCTAGAACTTCAAAAGAATGGAAAAAATCGTAAAGATAAACTTGTTTCAAATATAGGTAAAATTTCAAAAGACACACGTTTTAATGTTGGTGTAGAACCAAAAGATTTAACACGTAATTTAGAAATTGTTGAAGAAACAGTTAACGATGGTTTAATGTTAAAAAAAGCAACGTATCATTGGTATAACACAATTAATGAGACGATGAAAGATACGATGGCTCATATTCATGACATTCAACCAATGCCAACACTATTAATGTATGGAACGAAGGATTTAATTGTTGATACTAGGGCAATTGATGAGTTTAAAGAAAAATATCAAACACCTGAATTATATTTTAAAGCTTGGCAAGGTTTTTACCACGAGGTTCACAATGAGCCAGAACGCGATGAAGTAATGCGTTATATTCTGACTTTCTTAAATAATAGCGTCAATACAATGGGCTTTATTGTTGAAGATGACGAAATTGTAGAAATTTAATATTCTAAAAAGATGAGACAGTAGATGCTCATCTTTTTTTTAACTTTTTTAAGGTTGAGAATGTATATCACATTTTATACACATTTGATTTGTAAGAAATGTTTTGATTTATACAAATCATATCTTGAAAAATAACCAATTTAGCCTCATTCGGTTTGATTTAATTTGTTAAATTTAAGGCTAACTAATTAATTTAGTTTAATCAATTTTCATGAGAGTTATATGTAATAAAAATTCAATGCGTATCTTTTTTGAAGAAATATATGTAGAATTGTTGCAATTTAATGGTAATATTGATATATTTTCTTTGTATATAAATTATAAAATTAATATGTAATAGAGTGATTTGTTTTATGTACTATTATCTTATTTCTAAATATTAACTCTATTGATTATTGGTTTTTATACTTATTTAATTTTATTCAACTTTGACAATTGAATAGAAAGCAAGTTTATTTACACTTGTAGTTTTAAGCATAAGTTAGCACATACAAGTTTTGGGATTGTTGGGATGTTTGTTAATACTTGTATGGTGGCTAAATATGTGATCATTAATTGGGAGATGTTTAGCATGAAAAAAGTAAATAACGATACTGTATTTGGGATTTTGCAATTAGAAACACTTTTGGGTGACATTAACTCAATTTTCAGTGAGATTGAAAGCGAGTACAAAATGTCTAGAGAAGAAATTTTAATTTTACTAACTTTATGGCAAAAAGGTTCTATGACGCTTAAAGAAATGGACAGATTTGTTGAAGTCAAACCGTATAAGCGTACTAGAACGTATAATAATTTAGTTGAATTAGAATGGATTTACAAAGAGCGTCCTGTTGACGATGAAAGAACAGTTATTATTCATTTCAATGAAAAGTTACAACAAGAGAAAGTAGAGTTGTTGAATTTCATCAGTGATGCGATTGCAAGTAGAGCAACAGCAATGCAAAATAGTTTAAACGCAATTATTGCTGTGTAAGTTTAATAGCATAAAAAGAGGTTTTCATTAATTTGAAAACCTCTTTTTGTTGTTGGTATTAATTTTTCAAATGTTGACTACTCAATCATAAATTATAAATAGTATAGCGCAGCAAATGCTTAAGAAATTTTTTCTATGGCACAAATGAATGGAGCATGATTACGTTGGTTTAAAAATTGATATTGCAAAACTTGCGCATGCTTTTGATCCAAAGTACTCAAGTAATCAAGCAATGCATGCTTCTCAATTTGTCCTTCGCTATGACCATGATATATAACAAGTACAATAATACCTTCAATTGACATTAAAGATAGCAATGAATTAATAGCTTGGATTGTCGTGTCAGGCTTTGTCACGATAGATTTATCACCTTTAGGCAAATAACCTAGATTAAAGATGGCTGCATCAATATGACCTTTATGTGCATCATTTATATGATGTTCAATATTTTCATGTCCATCTTTTATTAAAGAAACATGATTGAAATCCTTAACTTTATCACGTGTATTTTCCAAAGCTAAATCTTGAATGTCGAAACCATAAACATGTCCTTCTGGTACTTGTTCGGCTAAAAATAAAGTGTCATTGCCGTTACCGCAAGTTGCGTCTACAACAATACTTTCTGGTGTTATATGTTGTTTAATAAGTGTTTTTGAAAAAGGGAGTATACGTTCTAATTTCATTGCTTCACCTTAGACTTGTAACGCAAGCCTTGATAAGAATTTCTACGTGCTAATTCAGCATCGATGCCATTTAATACTTCCCATTTATTAACACTCCACATTGGACCGACCATGATATCAATTGGACCATCACCGGTAATTCGGTGAACGATCATTTCAGGGGGAATCACTTCTAATTGGTCCACAACTAGATTTGTGTATTCTTCTTGAGTCATAAAAGTTAATAAACCTTTATCGTATTGTTTTACCATCGGTGTCCCTTTTAACAAATGAAGTAAATGAATTTTAATACCTTGTACATCCATTTGTGCAACTTCTTTGGCAGTAGCCATCATCATGTCATAGTCTTCGCCAGGTAAGCCATTAATGATGTGTGTACATACATTGATATTATGCTTACGTAATTTTGCCACACCATCATAATAAGTTTTCATATCATGGGCACGATTGATTAAATCAGATGTTGATTGATGGATTGTTTGTAGTCCTAATTCAACCCATAAGTATGTTCGTTGATTCAAATCTGCTAAATATTCGACAACATCGTCTGGTAGACAGTCAGGACGCGTACCAATAGATAATCCCACAACACCCGGTTCTTTAAGTACAGGTTCGAATTTTTCTTTTAATACTTCAACTGGTGCATGTGTATTTGTAAATGCCTGAAAATAAGCAATATATTTTCCTTCGTGCCATTTCTCATGCATCTTTTCCTTAATTTCTTTAAATTGTACTGCGATTGAATCTGCACGATTACCTGCAAAGTCTCCGCTACCTGCAGCAGAACAAAATGTACATCCACCATGTGCTACAGTGCCATCGCGGTTAGGACAGTCAAACCCGCCATCCAATGCAACTTTAAATATTTTTTGTCCAAATTTATTTTTTAAATGGTAATTCCATGTGTGATAACGTTTGTTTTCAAAAGCGTATTGGAAATGATTGCCCATATGTCATTTTCCTTTCTATAAAAAAAGAGTTCTAAGTACAGATTTTAACATATTTTAATGTTATAGTGTTTATTATAGTTTGACAAAAAAGAGAGAGGAACTATGAAATATGAATATACCTAAATCAGTCTGGTGGCTAGTAATTGGCATGGCGTTAAATATTACTGGTTCCAGTTTTTTGTGGCCTTTAAATACAATTTATATGAAACAAGAACTTGGAAAAAGTTTAACTGTTGCTGGTTTAGTGCTAATGATAAATTCATTTGGCATGGTTATTGGAAACTTATTAGGTGGTTCACTATTTGATAAATTAGGTGGATACAAGACGATTTTAATTGGAACTTTCACTTGTCTTTGTAGTACAACGCTACTTAATTTCTTTCACGGGTGGCCTTGGTATGCTGTATGGCTTGTAATGTTAGGCTTTGGTGGCGGAATGATTATTCCTGCGATATACGCAATGGCTGGAGCAGTGTGGCCGAATGGCGGAAGACAAACGTTTAACGCGATATACTTAGCGCAAAATATTGGTGTTGCTGTCGGCGCTGCAATGGGCGGCTTTGTCGCAGAATTTAGCTTTAACTATATCTTTTTAGCCAATCTTATTATGTATGTTGTGTTTGCACTTGTCGCGGTAACGCAATTTAATATTGAAATTAATGCGAAAGTTAAATATCCAACTCATTTAGATATTACTGGTAAAAAGAATAAAGCAAGATTTATTTCATTAGTACTAATTTGTGCAATGTTTGCAATTTGTTGGGTTGCGTATATTCAATGGGAGTCTACAATCGCATCATTTACACAATCTATTAATATTTCAATGGCACAATATAGTGTTTTATGGACAATTAACGGAATAATGATTTTAGTAGCACAACCATTAATTAAACCGATTCTCTATCTGTTAAAAGGAAACTTAAAGAAGCAAATGTTTGTCGGCATCATCATTTTTATGTTGTCGTTCTTTGTCACGAGCTTTGCCGAAAACTTTACAATATTTGTTGTCGGTATGATTATTTTAACTTTTGGAGAAATGTTTGTATGGCCAGCAGTTCCAACTATAGCTAATCAGTTAGCGCCAGATGGTAAGCAAGGACAGTACCAAGGTTTTGTGAATTCAGCTGCTACAGTAGGAAAAGCATTCGGTCCTTTTCTTGGTGGTGTATTAGTTGATGCTTTTAATATGCGCATGATGTTTATCGGTATGATGCTACTACTTGTATTTGCATTAATATTATTAATGGTTTTCAAGGAGAATAATACGCAACCTAAAAAAATAGATGCATAATGAGTAAATAGAATTAACGTTATAGACTTGAAATAAATGTCGTTATAACATAATATTAATTTGTATAATTTAATTTCGTTTGGAGCTTTTCTACAGAAAGCTAGTGATGCTGAGAGCTAGTGTTAAGGACTAAATGTAAATCGTATTAATTTTAAATTGAATGAATGACATCTCTTACTATTAAAATGAGTGCACAATTTTTGTGAAATAGGGTGGTAACGCGGCAAATGTCGTCCCTATGTAAATAGAATAGTTAGAGGTGTCTTTTTTATTGAATAGGAGGAAATGTGTTGAATTACAACCACAATCAAATTGAAAAGAAATGGCAAGACTATTGGGACGAAAATAAAACATTTAAAACAAATGATAACTTAGGTCAAAAGAAATTTTATGCTTTAGACATGTTTCCATATCCATCAGGTGCTGGTTTACATGTTGGACATCCTGAGGGCTATACAGCAACAGATATCATTTCAAGATATAAGAGAATGCAAGGTTATAATGTATTACATCCGATGGGGTGGGATGCATTCGGATTACCAGCAGAGCAATATGCTTTAGACACTGGCAACGACCCACGTGAATTTACAAAGAAAAATATCCAAACTTTTAAACGACAAATTAAAGAATTAGGGTTCAGTTATGATTGGGATCGTGAAGTTAATACAACAGATCCAGAATACTATAAATGGACACAGTGGATTTTCATACAGTTATATAACAAAGGTTTAGCATACGTTGATGAAGTTGCAGTTAACTGGTGTCCAGCATTAGGCACTGTTTTATCTAATGAAGAAGTGATTGATGGTGTCTCTGAACGTGGTGGACATCCAGTTTATCGTAAGCCGATGAAACAATGGGTACTTAAAATCACAGAATATGCAGATCAATTATTAGCAGATTTAGATGATTTAGATTGGCCTGAGTCTTTAAAAGATATGCAGCGCAATTGGATTGGACGTTCTGAAGGGGCCAAAGTTTCATTTGATGTTGATAATGCGGAAGGAAAAGTAGAAGTATTTACGACTAGACCAGATACAATCTATGGTGCATCATTCTTAGTCTTAAGTCCTGAACATGCATTAGTTAATTCAATTACAACTGATGAATATAAAGAAAAAGTAAAAGCTTATCAAACAGAAGCTTCTAAAAAGTCAGATTTAGAACGTACAGATTTAGCAAAAGATAAATCAGGTGTGTTTACTGGTGCATATGCAATTAATCCTTTATCTGGTGAAAAAGTACAAATTTGGATTGCTGATTATGTATTATCAACATATGGTACTGGAGCAATTATGGCAGTACCAGCGCATGATGACAGAGATTATGAATTTGCTAAAAAGTTTGATTTGCCAATCATTGAAGTCATTGAAGGTGGAAATGTTGAAGAAGCAGCATACACTGGTGAAGGTAAACATATTAATTCTGGTGAACTTGATGGTTTAGAAAATGAAGCGGCAATTACTAAAGCTATTCAATTATTAGAGCAAAAAGGTGCTGGCGAAAAGAAAGTTAATTACAAATTAAGAGATTGGTTATTCAGTCGTCAGCGTTATTGGGGTGAACCAATTCCTGTCATTCATTGGGAAGATGGAACAATGACAACTGTTCCTGAAGAAGAGCTACCATTGTTGTTACCTGAAACAGATGAAATCAAGCCATCAGGGACTGGTGAGTCTCCACTAGCTAATATTGATTCATTTGTAAATGTTGTAGATGAAAAAACGGGTATGAAAGGACGTCGTGAAACAAATACGATGCCACAATGGGCAGGTAGTTGTTGGTATTATTTACGTTACATCGATCCTAAAAATGAAAATATGTTAGCAGATCCCGAAAAATTAAAACATTGGTTACCTGTTGATTTATATATCGGTGGAGTAGAACATGCGGTTCTTCACTTATTATATGCAAGATTTTGGCATAAAGTCCTTTATGATTTGGGTATCGTACCTACTAAAGAACCTTTCCAAAAATTATTTAACCAAGGTATGATTTTAGGAGAAGGTAATGAGAAGATGAGTAAATCTAAAGGAAATGTAATCAATCCTGATGATATAGTACAGTCTCATGGTGCAGATACTTTACGTCTTTACGAAATGTTTATGGGACCTTTAGATGCTGCAATTGCATGGAGTGAAAAAGGATTAGATGGGTCTCGTCGATTCTTAGATCGCGTATGGCGTTTAATGGTAAATGAAGATGGAACATTGAGTTCAAAAATTGTTACTACAAATAATAAATCTTTAGATAAAGTTTATAACCAAACTGTTAAAAAGGTAACAGAAGACTTTGAAACATTAGGATTTAATACTGCTATTAGTCAATTAATGGTATTTATTAATGAGTGTTATAAAGTTGATGAAGTTTATAAACCTTACATTGAAGGTTTCGTTAAAATGTTAGCACCTATTGCACCACATATCGGTGAAGAATTATGGTCAAAATTAGGACATGAAGAGTCTATTACGTACCAACCTTGGCCAACTTATGACGAAGCACTACTTGTAGATGATGAAGTAGAAATCGTTGTTCAAGTTAATGGTAAATTGAGAGCTAAAATTAAAATTGCTAAAGATACATCAAAAGAAGAAATGCAAGAAATTGCCTTATCTAATGACAATGTAAAAGCGAGTATTGAAGGTAAAGACATCATGAAAGTCATCGCTGTTCCTAAAAAATTAGTCAATATTGTAGCTAAATAAAGTTTTAAGGAGGACTTTAAAATGAAGTCAATTACTACAGATGAATTAAAAAACAAACTTTTAGAATCAAACCCAGTTCAAATTGTTGATGTTCGTACTGATGAAGAAACAGCAATGGGATATATTCCTAATGCAAAGTTAATTCCAATGGATACCATTCCAGACAATCTTGACGTATTTAATAAAAATGAAACCTATTATATTGTATGTGCTGGTGGAGTTCGAAGCGCTAAAGTTGTAGAATATTTAGAGGCAAATGGCATTGATGCCGTAAATGTCGAAGGCGGCATGCACGCATGGGGCGATGAAGGTTTGGAAATAAAAAGTATTTAAAGTAGTGACATAATTTGAAATAATATTACATTTGTAATGACACCAAGTAACTTTTCGGTTGCTTGGTGTTTTTTGGTATGAATTGCTTTCTGTTACAAAACAATCTAAAGCGTTCTTGTTATGTTTTATTAAGATTTTAATTACAAAACGGAAACTAAATTGTAATAAAATAAAACGTTATTTTATAAAATGATGATGATAAAATTGAGTGAACTTAAAATATTGTACAAAATAATATAGCTATAAACATAATGTGAGGGAGCGTATATTTTTAGCATAATTCTAAACAACACAGCAGAGAACAGACAACCAGGAGGAAAATGAAATGAATTTGTTAAAGAAAAATAAATATAGTATTAGGAAGTATAAAGTAGGCATATTCTCTACTTTAATCGGAACAGTTTTATTACTTTCAAACCCAAATGGTGCACAAGCCTTAACTACGGATAATAATGTACAAAGCGATACTAATCAAGCAACACCTGTAAATTTACAAGATACAAATGTTGCTAATAATAGAGGTTTAGCAAATAGTGCACAGAATACACCTAATCAATCAACGAATCAAGCATTGGTTAATCATAATAATGGTAGTATAGCAAATCAAGCTACGCCAACATCAGTGCAATCAAGTACGCCTGCGCAAAATAATAATCATTCTGATGCTAATTCAACAGCAACAGAGACAGTGTCAAACGCTAATAATAATGATGTAGTGTCGAATAATACCACATTAAATGTACCAAAAAGAACAAATGAAAATGGTTCAGGAGGACATCTAACTTTAAAGGAAATTCAAGAAGATGTTCGTCATTCTTCAGATAAACCAGAGCTAGTTGCAATTGCTGAACAGGCATCTAATAGACCGAAAAAGAGAAGTAGACGTGCGGCACCGGCAGATCCTAATGCAACTCCAGCAGATCCAGCGGCTGCAGCGGCAGGAAACGGTGGTGCACCAGTTGCAATTACAGCGCCATACACGCCGACAACTGATCCTAATGCCAATAATGCAGGACAAAATGCACCTAACGAAGTGCTGTCTTTTGATGACAATGGTATTAGACCAAGTACCAACCGTTCTGTACCATCAGTAACAGTTGTTGATAATTTACCAGGCTTTACACTTATCAATGGTGGTAAAGTAGGTGTGCTAAGCCATGCGATGGTTAGAACAAGTATGTTTGAGGCTGGGAGCAACAGAACCTATCAGGCACAAGGCAATGTACTTGCATTAGGACGTATAAGCGGGACGGACGCTAGTAATCATGGAGATTTTAATGGTATTGAAAAATCTTTAACAGTAAATCCAAATTCTGAATTAATCTTTGAATTTAATACAATGCCAACTAAAAATGGTCAAGGTGCAACAAATGTCATTATTAAAAATGGTGTTACTAACGATACGATTGCTGAAAAGACTATTGAAGACGGACCAACTTTGCGATTATTCAAAGTGCCAGATAATGTAAATAACCTTAAAATCCAATTTGTGCCTAAAAATGATGCAATTACAGATACACGAGGAATTTATCAACTAAAAGATGGTTACAAATATTATGATTTTGTTGACTCAATCGGTCTTCATTCTGGTTCGCATGTCTATGTTGAAAGACGAACAATGGAACCCACAGCAACGAATAATAAAGAATTTACAGTTACAACATCACTAAAAAATAATGGTAATTCTGGTGCTTCTCTAGATACAGATGAATTTGTTTATAAAATTCAATTACCTGAAGGGGTAGAATATGTTAATAACTCATTGACTAAAGATTTTCCAAGTAACAATTCAGGCGTTGATGTTAATAATATGAATGTCACGTATGATGCGACGAATCGAGTGATAACAATTAAAAGCGCTGGTGGTGGCACAACGAATTCACCGGCACGACTAATGCCTGATAAAATATTGGATTTAAAGTTTAAGTTGCGTGTTAATAATGTACCGACACCAAGAACAGTAACATTTAACGATACATTAACATATAAAACGTATACACAAGATTTTATTAATTCACCTGCTGAAAGTCATACTGTAAGTACAAATCCGTATACAATCGATATCATAATGAATAAAGACGCATTGCAAGGTGAAGTTGATAGACGTATTCAACAAGCTGATTATACATTTGCATCATTAGATATCTTTAATGATCTTAAAAGACGTGCACAAACAATTTTAGCTGAAAATCGTAACAATGTACCATTAAATAAAAGAGTATCTCAAGCAGATATTGATACATTAACTAATCAGATGCAACATACTTTAATTCGAAGTGTTGATGCTGAAAATGCAGTAAACCAAAAAGCTGATCAAATGGAAGATTTAGTTAATCAAAATGATGAACTGACAGATGAAGAAAAACAAGCAGCAATACAAGTTATAGAGGAACATAAAGGCAATATTATTGGTGATATTGGTGATCAAACGACTGATGCTGGCGTTACTAGAATCAAAGATCAAGGTATACAGACCTTAAGTGGGGATACTGCAACACCGGTTGTTAAACCAAATGCTAAAAAAGCAATACGTGATAAAGCAACGAAACAAAGAGCGATTATCAATGCAACACCAGATGCTACTGAAGACGAGATTCAAGATGCAATAAATCAATTAGCTACGGATGAAACAGACGCTATTGATAATGTTACGAATGCTACTACAAATGCTGACGTAGAAACAGCTAAAAATAATGGCATCAATACTATTGGAGCAGTTGTTCCTCAAGTAACTCATAAAAAAGCTGCAAGAGATGCAATTAACCAAGCAACAGCAACGAAAAGACAACAAATAAATAGTAATAGAGAAGCAACTCAGGAAGAGAAAGATGCAGCATTGAACGAATTAACTCAAGCAACCAACCATGCTTTAGAACAAATCAATCAAGCAACAACAAATGCTGATGTTGATAACGCCAAAGGAGATGGTCTAAATGCCATTAATCCAATTGCTCCTGTAACTGTTGTTAAGCAAGCTGCAAGGGATGCCATATCACATGATGCACAACAACATATCGCAGAGATCAATGCTAATCCTGATGCGACTCAAGAAGAAAGACAAGCAGCAATTGACAAAGTGAATGCTGCTGTAACTGCAGCAAACACAAACATTTTAAACGCTAATACCAATGCTAATGTTGAACAAGTGAAGACAAATGCGATTCAAGGAATACAAGCAATTACACCAGCTACAAAAGTAAAAACAGATGCAAAAAATGCCATCGATAAAAGTGCGGAAACGCAACATAATACGATATTTAATAATAATGATGCGACGCTCGAAGAACAACAAGCAGCACAACAATTACTTGATCAAGCTGTAGCCACAGCGAAGCAAAATATTAATGCAGCAGATACGAATCAAGAAGTTGCACAAGCAAAAGATCAGGGCACACAAAATATAGTTGTGATTCAACCGGCAACACAAGTTAAAACGGATGCTCGCAATGCTGTAAATGATAAAGCGCGAGAGGCGATAACAAATATCAATGCTACACCTGGCGCGACTCGAGAAGAGAAACAAGAAGCGATAAATCGTGTCAATACACTTAAAAATAGAGCATTAACTGATATTGGTGTGACGTCTACTACTGCGATGGTCAATAGTATTAGAGACGATGCAGTCAATCAAATCGGCGCAGTTCAACCGCATGTAACGAAGAAACAAACTGCTACAGGTGTATTAAATGATTTAGCAACTGCTAAAAAGCAAGAAATTAATCAAACCACAAATGCAACAACTGAAGAAAAGCAAGTGGCTTTAAATCAAGTGGATCAAGAGTTAGCAACGGCAATTAATAATATAAATCAAGCTGATACAAATGCGGAAGTAGATCAAGCGCAACAATTAGGTACAAAAGCAATTAATGCGATTCAGCCAAATATTGTTAAAAAACCTGCAGCACTAGCACAAATCAATCAGCATTATAATACTAAATTAGCTGAAATCAATGCTACACCAGATGCAACGAATGATGAGAAAAATGCTGCGATTAATACTTTAAATCAAGACAGACAACAAGCTATTGAAAGTATTAAACAAGCTAACACAAATGCGGAAGTAGACCAAGCTGCGACAGTGGCAGAGAATAATATCGATGCTGTTCAAGTTGACGTAGTAAAAAAACAAGCAGCGCGAGATAAAATCACTGCTGAAGTGGCGAAGCGTATTGAAGCGGTTAAACAAACACCTAATGCAACTGATGAAGAAAAGCAGGCTGCTGTTAATCAAATCAATCAACTTAAAGATCAAGCATTTAATCAAATTAATCAAAACCAAACAAATGATCAAGTAGACGCAACTACAAATCAAGCGGTAAATGCTATAGATAATGTTGAAGCCGAAGTAGTAATTAAACCAAAGGCAATTGCAGATATTGAAAAAGCTGTTAAAGAAAAGCAACAGCAAATTGATAATAGTCTTGATTCAACAGATAATGAGAAAGAAGTTGCTTCACAAGCATTAACTAAAGAAAAAGAAAAAGCACTTGCAGCTATTGACCAAGCTCAAACGAACAGTCAGGTGAATCAAGCAGCAACAAATGGTGTATCAGCAATTAAAATTATTCAACCTGAAACTAAAGTTAAACCAGCTGCACGTGAAAAAATCAATCAAAAAGCGAATGAATTACGTGCGAAGATTAATCAGGATAAAGAAGCAACAGCAGAAGAAAGACAAGTAGCACTAGATAAAATCAATGAATTTGTAAATCAAGCCATGACAGATATTACGAATAATAGAACAAATCAACAAGTTGATGATACAACTAGTCAAGCGCTTGATAGCATTGCTTTAGTAACGCCTGAACATATTGTTAGAGCTGGTGCTAGAGATGCAGTTAAGCAACAATATGAAGCTAAAAAGCAAGAAATTGAGCAAGCTGAACATGCGACTGATGAAGAAAAACAAGTTGCTTTAAATCAATTAGCGAATAATGAAAAACTTGCATTACAAAACATCAATCAAGCAGTAACGAATAATGATGTGAAACGTGTTGAAACAAATGGCATTGCTACACTAAAAGGTGTACAACCTCATATTGTAATTAAGCCTGAAGCACAACAAGCAATAAAAGCAAGTGCAGAAAATCAAGTAGAATCAATAAAAGATACACCACATGCAACAGTTGATGAATTAGATGAAGCGAATCAATTAATTAGCGACACACTCAAACAAGCGCAACAAGAAATAGAAAATACAAATCAAGATGCTGCTGTTACTGATGTTAGAAATCAAACAATCAAGGCAATAGAGCAAATAAAACCTAAAGTAAGACGTAAACGAGCAGCGTTGGATAACATTGATGAAAGTAATAATAACCAACTTGATGCAATCCGAAATACGCTAGATACTACGCAAGATGAACGAAATGTTGCTATTGATGCGTTAAATAAAATTGTTAATGCAATTAAAAATGATATTGCACAAAACAAAACGAATGCAGAAGTGGATCAAACTGAGGCTGATGGTAACAACAACATCAAAGTGATTTTACCTAAAGTTCAAGTTAAACCAGCAGCGCGTCAATCTGTCAGCGCAAAAGCTGAAGCTCAAAATGCACTTATTGATCAAAGTGATTTATCTACCGAAGAAGAAAGATTAGCTGCTAAACATTTAGTAGAACAAGCACTTAATCAGGCTATTGATCAGATCAATCATGCAGACAAAACTGCGCAAGTTAATCAAAATAGTATCGATGCTCAAAATATTATTTCAAAAATTAAACCAGCGACAACAGTTAAAGCAACAGCATTACAACAAATTCAAAATATCGCTACAAATAAAATTAATTTAATTAAAGCAAATAACGAAGCGACAGATGAAGAACAAAATACTGCAATTGCACAAGTTGAAAAAGAGTTAATTAAAGCTAAACAACAAATTGCTAGTGCAGTGACTAATGCTGATGTGGCATATTTATTGCATGATGAGAAAAACGAAATTCGTGAAATCGAACCTGTTATTAACAGAAAGGCGTCTGCTCGAGAACAATTGACAACATTATTCAACGATAAAAAACAAGCAATTGAAGCGAATATTCAAGCAACGGTAGAAGAAAGAAATAGTATATTAGCACAGTTACAAAATATTTATGACACTGCTATTGGACAAATTGATCAAGATCGTAGCAATGCACAAGTTGATAAAACAGCATCATTAAATCTACAAACAATACATGATTTAGATGTACATCCTATTAAAAAGCCAGATGCTGAAAAAACGATTAATGATAATCTTGCACGCGTCACTGCTTTAGTGCAAAATTATCGAAAAGTAAGTGATCGTAATAAGGCTGATGCATTAAAAGCTATAACTGCTTTAAAATTACAAATGGATGAAGAATTAAAAACAGCACGCACTAATGCTGATGTTGATGCAGTTTTAAAACGATTTAATGTTGCATTAGGCGATATAGAAGCAGTAATTACTGAAAAAGAAAATAGCTTACTGCGCATTGATAACATTGCTCAACAAACATATGCGAAATTTAAAGCGATCGCAACACCAGAACAATTAGCTAAAGTAAAAGCATTAATTGATCAATATGTTGCAGATGGCAATAGAATGATTGATGAAGATGCGACATTAAATGATATCAAACAACATACGCAATTCATTGTTGATGAAATTTTAGCAATTAAATTACCAGCTGAAGCGACGAAAGTATCACCAAAAGTAATTCAGTCAGCTCCAAAAGTTTGTACGCCTATTAAAAAAGAAGAGACACATGAATCGCGCAAAGTTGAAAAAGAACTTCCAAATACAGGTTCTGAAGGAATGGATTTACCATTGAAAGAATTTGCACTGATTACAGGTGCAGCTTTGTTAGCTAGAAGACGTACTAAAAACGAAAAAGAATCATAATTAACGAAATGACCTTAATATAACGACACTTTTTAGTGACTCAGTTATATTAAGGTCATTTTTAATTGAATGAAAAAGTTGATCTACAAAAGAGAATCGAACCAAATTTTATACTATTATTCCATTGATGCATGTGAGTAATGACCGGCATATAATCCAGCGACATGTCCTGTTACGAGTGCACTTGTAATATTATAACCACCAGTATAACCATGTATATCTAATACTTCACCACATAAAAATAATCCCGGAACTAATTTAGACATCATTGTTTTAGGTTGAATTTCTTTAAGTGACACACCACCACCTGTGACAAATGCCTTATCTATAGGTAATGTCCCGTTTACCTTAAATTCAAACCCTTTAAACATATTTACTAAGTCGTTCAATTGTTGATTTGATAAGTGATGTGATGTGGTATTTTCATCGATTCCAGCTTGTTCCAGCATGAACAGTAAATAGCGCTCTTCAATTAGTCCATGCAAGCTGTTTTTTATGATTTTATCTGGTGTGTCCGATAATAATGATGTGATGTGTTGTTTTAATTGTTCATGGTTTAATTCAGGAAATGCATCGATTGCCATAGAAATATGCTGTGTCTTTTGATTTTTTTGTTCTTTATAAACAAACTGACTACATCTTAATGTAGCTGGACCACTGATACCAAAATGAGTAAATAACATATCCATTTGATGACTGATGCGTTTTTTACCATTTTTCTTAAGTACTGACAATTCAACATCTTTTAAACTTAAACCTTTTAGACGATTTGATTTGATGAAAGGTTCAGCTGATGTAATTGGAACTTCGGTCGGGAATAACTCTGTAATGGTATGACCTAAATCTTGTGCGAACTTATAACCATCACCAGTTGAACCTGTTTGAGGGACACTTGTACCACCTGTAGCAATCACAAGTGAATGACTTACATATCTGCTGCTTTGAGTATGTACAGTGAAAGTTTGGTCTGTATTAACTTCGATTCTACTAACAGCTTCTTCTTCTTTAATCGTTACATGTTGGCGTTCGATAGTTGTCACTAATGTATCAACCACGTCTTGTGCTTTGTTGGAGACTGGAAACATACGCCCGTGATCTTCTTCTTTTAATTTAACACCTCTAGACTCAAAAAAATCTATGATGGATTCATTATCAAAAATTGAAAAGGGACTATATAAAAATTTCCCATTTCCAGGAATGTTCTTAATAATTTCAGCATATGGTAATCGATTAGTTACGTTACATCTACCGCCACCAGATATTTTGAGTTTACGACCTAGACCTTTCTTTTTTTCAATGAGTAACACATTGTTACTTTGTTCGCTTGCAGCTACTGCCGCCATTAAGCCGCTAGGTCCGCCTCCGATAATAATTGTTTGATACATATACGCTTCCTCCAAATTTGTTACTGGACATTCAATTGCTATTTTATAGTACTTTTTTAAACTTTGCTATATCTCTTATGTTATGAGATGACAATTATGTTGAATATATTTATAATGTGAACTTCATAAAAATTGAAGATGTATGTGTATGATAAGAATGATTTTTCTACTGTTATGCGATGTTCATCTCAAATAGTAGTATAATGTTCATATGAAATTTCGTAATATTCTAATCAAAATCGAGTATTCAATGACAATGCGTTGATAATTTTGTTATGATAATTCATTGAATATACGACAATGAAATAAAGTTTTGTGATATATTCATAATAATGAAAAATGATTTTACAGAGAAATAGCTTTTAGTTTACAAAACTTTAATAAACATGAGATAGGGAGATTCGTAATGAGTGAAAGTAAAGAAATGGTGCGTGGAACCTTTTTAATTACCATTAGTATATTAATTACCAAGGTATTGGGCGTACTTTTTATCATTCCATTCAACTATTTAATTGGTGGACAAGAAAATATGGCGCCGTTCACATACGCTTATGCACCATATAATATTGCAATTGCAGTTGCGACAGCAGGTGTACCTTTAGCAGCTTCGAAATATGTTGCGAAATACAATGCTATTGGGGCATATAAAGTCAGTCAGAAATTTTATAAATCGAGTTTTATTGTAATGAGCATTACCGGTGTTTTAGGTTTCTTGGTACTGTATTTCCTAGCACCTTATATTTCTGAATTAACATTAGCTAGAAACGTTCATGATAAAAACGGTTGGTCAGTCGATGATATTACTTGGATTATAAGAATCATTAGTATGGTTGTTATCTTTATTCCTGTATTAGCGACATGGAGGGGTATATTCCAAGGTTATAAATCTATGGGGCCAACAGCGGTGTCAGAAGTAACTGAGCAAATTGCACGCGTGATTTTCATATTAATCGGAAGTTATTTAGTACTTAATGTCTTTGATGGTTCTATTTTATTAGCCAATGGTATTGCTACTTTTGCAGCAGCAGTTGGTGCGATTATTGGTATATTCACACTCTGGTATTACTGGAGAAAGCGTAAGCATAATATTGATCGTATGGTCGAATCTGATTACACAGATATAGATGTGTCATATGGCAAGATGTATAAAGAAATTATTGCTTATAGTATTCCGTTCGTTATTGTAAGTTTGAATTATCCATTATTTAACTTAGTAGATCAATTTACACATAACGGTGCTTTATCTTTAGTTGGTATACCTTCACAGTTACAAGATATATTCTTTAATATGCTAAATATGTCAACTAATAAAATTGTAATGATTCCGACATCATTAAGTGCTGGCTTTGCAGTAAGTTTAATTCCTTATATTACAAAAACATTTGCAGAAGGTCGCTTACATGAAATGCATCATCAAATTAGAACATCTATTGGTGTATTAATGTTTATAACTGTTCCAGCTAGTATTGGAATTATGGCCTTGGCACAACCATTATTCACAGTTTTCTATGGTTACGATCCAATTGTATTAGGTCATGACCCTAACCATGATGGTAGTCGCTTATTATTCTATTATGCGCCTGTAGCAATACTAATTTCACTATTAAGTGTAACGGCATCAATGTTACAAGGTATAGATAAACAGAAATTAACAGTTTATGTTATTTTAGCTTCTGTAGTTATCAAGTTAGCGTTAAACTATCCATTAATTATGTTATTCCATACACCTGGTGCAATTTTAAGTACTAGTATCGCATTATTATTTGCAATTGGATGTAATTTCTATATTCTTAAAAAATATGCGAAGTTTAAATTCAGCTATAGTTGGATTCATTTTGCAAAAATATTCTTGTATTCATTTATTATGATGCTAGGTGTAGAATTAGTATTCTTCCTTGCAAATCTATTTTTAGAACCTACTAAACTGGGTTACTTAATCATTATTATTTTAGGTGTTACAGTAGGTATTCTAATTTACGGTACAATCACAATTAAAACGCGTCTTGCGGACGAATTTTTAGGTGAAATTCCTGAAAAATTAAGACGTAGAGTTAGGTTTTTACGATGAGAATAGATAAATTTTTAGCAAATATGGGCGTCGGTACACGTAATGAGGTCAAACAGTTACTTAAAAAAGGCCTTGTAAATGTCAACGAACAAGTAATTAAATCACCAAAAACACATATAGAACCAGAAAACGATAAGATATCAGTTCGTGGAGAATTAATAGAATACGTTGAAAATGTCTATATTATGTTAAATAAGCCAAAAGGTTATATATCGGCAACTGAAGATCATCATTCAAAAACCGTTATTGATTTAATACCTGAATACCAACATCTAAATATTTTTCCGGTTGGTCGTCTTGATAAAGATACAGAAGGGCTTTTATTGATAACGAATGATGGTGATTTTAATCATGAATTAATGAGTCCAAACAAACATGTTTCTAAAAAATATGAAGTTATTTCAGCAAATCCTATCACTGAAGACGACATTCAAGCTTTTAAAGAAGGTGTAACACTGTCTGATGGCAAGGTTAAGCCTGCAATATTAACTTATATTGATAATCAAACGTCGCACGTAACAATTTATGAAGGAAAATATCATCAAGTTAAACGAATGTTTCATAGCATTCAAAATGAGGTATTACATTTAAGACGTATCAAAATTGCTGATTTAGAATTGGACAGCAATTTAGATTCAGGAGAATATCGTTTATTAACTGAAAATGATTTTGACAAATTAAATTATAAATAAAAGGGAGACGATTGATATGGCAAAAGGTAATTTATTTAAAGCGATTTTAGGTTTAGGTGGCGCTGTAGCAGCTGTACTTGTTACACGTAAAGATAGTCGTGACAAGCTGAAAGCAGAATATAATAAATATAAACAAGATCCTCAAAGCTATAAAGATAATGCTAAGGATAAAGCGACGCAATTAGGAACAATTGCAAATGAAACAATTAAAGAAGTAAAAACAAATCCGAAAGAATATGCTAATAGATTAAAAAATAATCCAAAAGCATTTTTCGAAGAAGAAAAATCAAAATTTACCGAATTTGACAATAAGACTGACGAAAGTATTGAAAAAGGTAAATTTGATGATGAAGGTGGCGCAGCACCAAATAATAATTTACGTATCGTCACTGAAGAAGATTTAAAAAAGAATAAAAATGCATTATCTGATAAAGAATAAGATGTGAGCAGGACAGAAATGATAAAGAACCACTATGATTTATTATATAGTGGTTCTTTATCGTTAGTCATAGCTAATATGCATATAGAAAGAAGAATACATGAGTGAAACTCATGCATAAGAAATACTAATATCTAAAGAAAGCGTATTTCTTTATCTTTTCGAAATTCTCTATGTTGGGTCCCGCCAACTTTCACATTATTGAAAGCTGACTATTGGCCAGCTTGTGTGTTGGGTCCCGCCAACTTGTACATTATTGAAAGTTGACTATTGGCCAGCTTGTGTGTTGGGTCCCCAGGGCGCATTTTCGTTCAGTTAATTACTGTCAATATTAAATTGTGTGCCTAGCACATTGATTTATTTCTCGAGCTCTTGAATACGTGTATTTTAAATATATAAATTAAAAAAGGAACAAAGCAGCTATTAATGATTTGTGTCATATCGATAGCATCGTTTTGTTCCTTTTTATTATTTTCTGACATCTTATTGTAGTTTTTATATCATTTCATGTAAAATAGAGTTTAACTTATAGAAAAAAGGAAGTCGATTTCGAATGTGGAAAGAAAAAGTTCAACAATACGAAGATCAAATCATTAATGACTTAAAAGGATTATTAGCAATTGAAAGTGTGAGAGATGATGCAAAAGCATCAGAAGACGCACCAGTTGGTCCAGGTCCTCGTAAGGCATTAGACTACATGTATGAAATTGCACATAGAGATGGATTTACAACACATGATGTGGATCATATTGCAGGAAGAATTGAAGCAGGTAAAGGAAATGACGTGTTAGGTATCTTATGTCATGTTGACGTTGTTCCTGCTGGTGATGGATGGGATAGTAATCCGTTTGAGCCGGTTGTAACAGAAGATGCTATCATAGCTAGAGGTACACTTGATGACAAAGGTCCAACAATTGCTGCTTATTATGCAATTAAGATATTAGAAGATATGAATGTGGATTGGAAGAAACGTATTCATATGATTATTGGTACGGATGAAGAATCTGATTGGAAATGTACGGATCGCTATTTTAAAACAGAAGAAATGCCAACATTAGGTTTTGCACCAGATGCAGAATTTCCGTGTATTCATGGTGAAAAAGGCATTACAACATTTGACTTAGTTCAAAATAAACTTACTGAAGATCAAGATGAACCTGATTATGAATTAATAACTTTTAAATCTGGTGAACGTTACAACATGGTGCCTGATCATGCAGAAGCAAGAGTGCTTGTTAAAGAAAATATGACAGATGTTATTCAAGACTTTGAGTACTTTTTAGAACAAAATCATTTACAAGGTGATAATACTGTTGATAGTGGCATTCTAGTTTTAACAGTTGAAGGTAAAGCGGTTCATGGTATGGATCCATCTATCGGTGTGAATGCGGGTCTTTACTTACTAAAATTCTTAGCATCATTAAATCTTGATAATAATGCACAAGCGTTTGTAGCATTTAGTAATCGCTATTTATTTAATTCAGATTTTGGTGAAAAGATGGGAATGAAATTCCATACAGATGTCATGGGTGATGTGACAACTAATATTGGTGTTATTACATATGATAATGAAAATGCGGGTCTTTTCGGTATCAACTTACGCTACCCAGAAGGATTTGAATTTGAAAAAGCTATGGATCGTTTTGCAAATGAGATTCAACAATATGGCTTTGAAATGAAATTAGGTAAAGTCCAACCACCACATTATGTTGATAAAAATGATCCTTTTGTACAAAAGTTAGTTACTGCATATAGAAATCAAACAAATGATATGACTGAACCTTATACTATAGGTGGCGGTACTTATGCGAGAAACTTAGACAAGGGTGTAGCATTTGGCGCAATGTTTAGTGATTCTGAAGATTTAATGCATCAGAAAAATGAATATATCACTAAAAAACAGTTATTTAACGCAACTAGTATTTACTTAGAAGCAATTTATTCATTATGCGTGGAGGAATAATATATGGAAAAAATTTTTTTAAATGGTGAGTTTGTAAGTCCAAGTGAAGCAAAGGTTTCATACAACGACAGAGGATACGTATTTGGCGATGGTATTTATGAATACATTCGAGTATATAATGGTAAGTTATTTACAGTAACAGAACATTATGAAAGATTTTTACGTAGTGCCAATGAGATTGGTTTAGATTTAAATTATTCTGTAGAAGAATTAATTGAACTATCTCGTAAATTAGTTGATATGAATCAAATTGAAACTGGGGCAATTTATATTCAAGCAACGCGTGGTGTAGCTGAAAGAAATCATAGCTTCCCGACACCTGAAGTAGAACCAGCAATTGTTGCTTATACAAAGAGTTATGATCGTCCTTATGATCATTTAGAAAATGGTGTGAATGGTGTTACCGTTGAAGATATCCGATGGTTACGTTGCGACATTAAAAGCTTGAACTTATTAGGAAATGTATTAGCAAAAGAATATGCTGTAAAATACAATGCAGTTGAAGCAATTCAACATCGAGGCGAAACTGTAACTGAAGGATCTTCAAGTAATGCTTATGCAATTAAAGACGGTGTGATTTATACACATCCGATTAACAACTATATTCTTAATGGTATTACACGAATTGTAATTAAAAAAATTGCCAAAGACTATAATATCCCATTTAAAGAAGAAACGTTTACTGTAGATTTCTTGAAAAACGCAGATGAAGTTATTGTTTCAAGTACTTCAGCTGAGGTTACACCTGTTATTAAATTAGATGGTGAACCAGTTAATGATGGTAAAGTTGGCCCAATTACGCGTCAACTACAAGAAGGATTTGAAAAGTATATAGAGTCACACAGTATTTAAAATTCTTTCATCATATTTTTAGATTAAATTACTTAAATTTATCAACTTTCGTAAGTGAATTATGTTATAATTTAAAACGAAGCTTAAAAGTGTTGTTTAGAAAACACATATTAGTAAAAAGTGCCATTTTGTTTCTCATTTTCAGTTGAAATATAATGATAAAAATTATAAAATTTTCTATGAGTTACAAATATGATGTGCATCATATTTTACTAAGTACGTAAATGTTACAGTTCATAAATTTATGCTAACCATGAAAATGGGATAGCAATTATTTTGAAAACTAGAGTTTATCGCCTACAAAAGTTACAAAAACATGTAGTTTTAGACACGGTAACATTTTATGTCAAGTAAGTGACTATAGAATGTATGGTGTCAATGACAGACATTACGATTTAAATTTAGTCGTGTAATGTAGGCATTGGTTGAGGATTTAAAATAATTATCTGGACATAAAATTTGTACCAGTATGGTGTTATAAATTAGAATATATGGCTCTTGAAAAACCTATTTCTAGAGCCATTTTCTAATTGAAAGTGAGGTGGACGAGTTGGAGCAGTTTTATCAATTAGGGTGGACACTTGATTCTGCAGGTGGTGCATCTGGTGAAGCATATATGGCTGAACAAGATGGACAAAAGTTGTTTTTAAAACGAAATTCAAATCCATTTATTGCGGCATTATCAGCAGAAGGTATTGTGCCCAAATTAGTATGGACGAAACGCATAGAAACAGGCGAGGTTGTTACAGCACAACATTGGAAAAATGGCCGTGAACTATCTTCAAATGAAATGAAGCAAACAAGAGTTGCACATTTATTAAAGAAGATACACAATTCTAGACCTTTATTAAGTATGTTAAAGCGTATGGAAATGGAACCCATTACTCCTGAGATTATGCTTAATAAAATTAATGCCTCTTTATCAAGAGAAGTATTAACACATCATATTGTGAGAAAATCATTAACTTATTTGGAAGAGCATATGCCGAGTTTAGATTCACGTTTTTTCACAGTTGTACATGGTGATGTGAATCATAATAATTGGTTATTATCTGATCGTGATGAACTATTTTTAGTAGATTGGGAAGGCGCAATGATTGCAGACCCAGCAATTGACATCGGAATGCTGCTTTACAACTATGTTCCACAACAACAATGGTCTGAATGGCTTGAAACATATGGTGTTCAAGAGAGCTTGAATTTAAATAAACGTATGAAATGGTATACGGTAATTCAATCTATAGGTCTTGTGCAATGGTATGAAGAGCAAAAAAGATATAAGGATATGAACACTTGGCTTAAATTCCTAAATGAAGTTATGAATAGTAACATGTTTATTTAAGAGGAGAATAAAATATGAGAGTTCGATACAAACCATGGGCTGAAGATTATTTAAAAGATCATCCTGAATTGGTTGACATGGACGGTCAACATGCAGGGAAAATGACTGAATGGTTTGATAAAACGCAACCGATACACATTGAAATTGGTTCGGGAATGGGGCAGTTTATTACAACATTAGCTGCTCAAAATCCTCATATTAACTATATTTCAATGGAACGTGAGAAAAGTATCGTTTATAAAGTATTGGATAAAGTTAAAGAGATGGGTTTAACAAATTTAAAGATTATTTGTAATGATGCCATTGAATTAAATGAATATTTTAAAGACGGCGAAGTTTCGCGTATTTATTTGAACTTTTCAGATCCATGGCCAAAAAATCGTCATGCAAAACGACGTTTAACGTATCATACGTTTTTAGCGTTGTATCAACAAATCTTAAATGATGAAGGAGATTTACATTTTAAAACTGATAACAGAGGACTATTTGCCTACAGTTTAGAAAGTATGTCTCAATTTGGAATGTATTTTACAAAAATAAATCTAAATTTACATCAAGAAGACGATGGCAGTAATATTTTAACAGAATATGAAAAGAAATTTTCGGATAAAGGGTCACGTATTTATCGTATGGAAGCGAAATTCCATTCACAAAAATAAAACACTTATGAGGGTATGTATACATACAATCATAAGTGTTTTTTCGTACTATAATGGTTCTATAGAAAAATGGGTCTATAATAAATCGGACTGATGGAAAAAGTATTTGAACTGCACCCAGTCTAGTAGACAATTAAATAATTAAAATTAATGGTTGGTTTTGTTGTTATACAGAATCAGCCATTTTTAATGTAATTCTTTCATGATTAAAGAAAAGAATAAAATCATGAAT
>NZ_JACVZJ010000023.1:0-35848 GCF_017151945.1 Staphylococcus sp. EG-SA-10 | reverse complement strand
AAAATATATTTAGTAGCGAATACACTTCATCTTTGAATTGACTTTTACTTTCTTCCACTGCTCCAAATTTTTGCGAAAAGGATGCTTTCAAATACCAACTTTCAAGAAACAGCAATATTAAATTCTGAAAGTCTTCTTTTGTCATCTTTATCTTTGATTCATCATAGAATTTTGCTATCTCTTTACTTAACGATTGATTTAAATCTTGTATTTGTCCGTAAATATTTCCAGAAAATTCCTCAGGCGTATTAGATAATTGAACGTACATTCTAATATACCTTTCTTCGATGTCGAAAATAAACTCAAATAAGAATTGATATAAAGCATCAATTGAATAGTTCGATTTATTTTGATTCATCATAATAATATTATTAAGGTAATCAAAACAGCATTTAACACTTTGTTCGTAAATACTTTTTTTCGAGTCAAAATGGTAATATAAACTCGCTTTTTTTATATTTACACTTTTAGCTATATCATCAAGTGTTGTACCGTCATACCCCTTCTCTGAAAATAAGGTTATTGCGTTATCAATAATCTTATCCTTCAATTTTTAAAACCCCCTACTGAAAATTAATCACACTATGTTACAGGAAAATTAAGTTGCAATTACAAATATTTCCGTTTAATTATAACAACAATCTATTGCAAATTAAAATACTATCAATTACCATATGGCTTACAACCTAACTAACGAAAGGTAGGTAAAGGAATTGCAATTTTTTAACTTTTTGCTTTTTTATCCTGTATTTATGTCTATTTACTGGATTGTCGGTTCAATTTATTTCTATTTTACTAGAGAAATTAGATATTCATTGAACAAGAAGCCTGACATAAATGTGGATGAATTAGAAGGCATTACATTTTTACTTGCCTGTTATAACGAAAGTGAAACGATTGAAGATACGTTGTCTAATGTTCTTGCACTCAAATACGAGAAAAAAGAAATTATTATCATTAATGATGGAAGTTCAGATAATACAGCAGAACTCATCTATAAAATTAAAGAAAATAATGACTTTATTTTTGTCGATTTACAAGAAAACAGAGGTAAAGCCAACGCACTCAATCAAGGCATTAAACAGGCTTCATATGATTATGTAATGTGCTTGGATGCAGATACTATCGTTGATCAAGATGCACCATATTATATGATTGAAAATTTCAAACATGATCCAAAACTTGGTGCAGTTACAGGTAATCCTAGAATTCGAAATAAGAGTTCTATTTTAGGTAAAATTCAAACGATAGAATATGCAAGTTTAATTGGCTGTATTAAGCGAAGTCAGACACTTGCTGGCGCAGTCAATACTATTTCGGGTGTCTTCACTCTATTTAAAAAAAGTGCAGTTGTCGACGTTGGCTACTGGGATACTGATATGATTACCGAAGATATTGCAGTTTCTTGGAAATTGCATTTACGTGGATATCGTATTAAGTATGAACCGCTTGCCATGTGTTGGATGTTGGTTCCAGAAACATTGGGAGGTCTTTGGAAGCAACGCGTGAGATGGGCTCAAGGGGGACACGAAGTATTACTACGAGACTTTTTTAGCACAATGAAAACGAAAAGGTTTCCTTTATATATTTTGATGTTTGAGCAAATCATCTCAATTTTATGGGTATATATAGTGCTTCTATATTTAGGCTATTTGTTCATAACAGCAAACTTCTTAGACTATACATTTATGACATATAGTTTTTCAATATTTCTACTATCATCATTTACTATGACTTTTATAAACGTTATTCAATTTACAGTCGCACTCTTTATTGATAGTCGCTACGAGAAAAAGAATATGGCTGGACTCATATTTGTAAGCTGGTATCCGACAGTATACTGGATTATTAACGCAGCAGTAGTTCTTGTCGCATTTCCAAAAGCATTAAAACGTAAGAAAGGTGGTTACGCAACATGGTCAAGCCCAGACAGAGGGAATACCCAACGCTAAAATCATCGCTAAATATTGTAAGAGAAACAGCACTTATCGCTATATCGTGTGTCTTTTGGATATATTGTTTAGTTGTTCTACTCGTTTATATTGGTACTATATTTGAAATTCATGACGAAAGTATCAATACAATACGTGTTGCTTTAAACATTGAAAATACTGAAATTTTAGATATATTTGAAACTATGGGCATTTTCGCGATTATCATTTTTGTATTTTTTACAATTAGCATATTGATTCAAAAATGGCAGAGAGGAAGAGAATCGTGAAGTATAGAAAATTAATAATTTTAGTGTTGAGTATCTTGATCATATTGCCTGTAAGCACACTGGATGGTCATCATATTGCAAATGCAGATGACGATCCACCTAAAAAACTGAAATATAAAGAAAATAGCGCTCTGGCATTAAATTATCACCGTGTAAGAAAAGCGAATTTTCTGAATAATTTCATTTACTTCTTTTCTAGTAGTAAAGAAATTAAAAATTATAGTGTTAGTCAATCACAATTTGAATCTCAAATAAAATGGCTAAAATCACATGATGCTAAATTTTTAACCTTGAAAGAATTTTTATATTACAAGAAAAAAGGTAAGTTCCCAAAACGAAGTGTATGGATTAACTTTGATGATATGGATGAAACTATTTATGAAAATGCTTATCCAATCTTAAAAAAATATAAAATACCGGCAACTGGGTTTATTATCACAGGTCATGTTGGGGAAGAAAACTTTCACAACCTCGATATGATTAGTAAAAAAGAACTAAAAGAAATGTATAAAACTGGGTTATGGGAATTTGAAACACATACCCACGATTTGCATAACTTATCTAAAAATAATAAGTCAAAATTAATGAAATCTTCTGAAGCTACAATCATAAAAGATTTAAACAAAAGTGAAAAATATCTAACTAAAAACTTTAAAAAGTCGCAGAAAACTATAGCCTATCCTTATGGCTTGATGAATGACGATAAATTACCGGTAATCAAAAAAGCTGGGTTAAAATACGGTTTTTCATTAGAGGAAAAAGCAGTCACTCCGAACTCCAATGATTATTACATCCCTAGAATATTAATTAGTGATGATGCTTTTGAGCATTTAATTAAGAGATGGGACGGATTCCATGAAAAAGATTAGACTTGAGCTCGTATATTTACGTGCCATTATATGTGCAATTATTATTGTTACACATTTATTAACACAAATTACTTTAAAACATGAGAATATGGAAGGAGGATCTTTAGTACTACAGTTCTATATTCGTAATATTGTCATTTTTGGTACACCTTGCTTTATTATCTTGTCACAGTTACTGACAACCTTGAATTACCAAAAAGTCACCTATAGATACTTAACTACACGCGTAAAATATATACTTATTCCTTACATATTAATGGGTTTATTTTACAGTTATAGTGAATCATTATTAACTGACACAAGTTTTCAAAAACAATTTATTGAAAATGTCCTATTAGGTCAATGGTATGGCTATTTTATCGTTGTTATCATGCAATTCTTTATTTTGAGTTATATCATTTTTAAAATTAACTATAACCTATTCAATAGTAAAATATTATTATTGTTATCTTTTATTTTACAGCAATCATTTTTATATTACTTTACGAACAACACAGCGTTTCACGATACCGTGCTACACTATTATCCATTAAGTGAAAACACTATAATATTCGGATGGATTTTTTATTTCTTTTTAGGTGCATATATGGGTTATAACTACGAACGTGTATTAAATTTCTTAGAACGTTATTTAGTTATTATGATTGTATTAGCTGTAGCTACTTATTTTGTGTTTATTGCGTTAGCAAATGGAGACTATTGGAACGTTACCAGCTTTTCATATTCATTAACACCATATAATAGTATTATGTTTATTGTTATCTTGGGTATTTGCACGCATTTTAAAACAATGTTATTTAATACGATTCAAATGATTAGTGCTTTCTCATTCTTTATTTATTTATTACATCCAATCATTCTAGACTCATTGTTTGCATATACAAATATATTTGAGGATAATACAATGGTCTTTCTAGCGATATCACTACTATTCATTTTAGGATTATGTATAGGTGTCGGTATGATATTGCGTGAATTCTATATCTTTAGGTTTATTATTGGAAAACAACCATATAAATTGAACATTAATGCTTATTAATTATTAAGCTATGTTAAAAACACGCGGTGGGCGAAATCAGTTTGAATTGACTGACTTCGTTTTACCGCGTGTTTAATATTGTTATACATATATTCTAATTGCACATTTAAACTACGTAAATGCCAATGGGAGTGGGACAGAAATGATATTTTCGCAAAATTTATTTCGTCGTTCCACCCCAACTTGCATTGCCTGTTGAAATTGGTGTTCCAATTTCTCTATGTTGGGGCCCCGCCAACTCGCATTGCCTGTAGAATTTCTTTTCGAAATTCTCTTTGTTGGGGCCCCGCCAAGATATTACTTGAATAATTCTTTTAGAATTCTAAATAATGATCCGATTAATTGAAAGAAGTCTGCTGTCATTGTATATACCTCCCTTTACTTTATAAATTATGCTTGCTTAGTATCAGTCACCTTTTCAGTTTTCACTAAATCGTCTGCTAAATGATGCCAAAAATCTTGTAATTCTTCTCTTGTGCGCACTGTATCAGAACTGTCTTGTCCTACAAAATCAACATGATCCCAATCATGTTTTGTAGGCGTTACTTGCCAAATACCTTTTTGAATTTTATCCGTCGCATTTGTATAAGCTTGATTAAATGGATGCTGAGAAGAAATAACGGATACTAAACCATCGTTTTCTCGCCATTCTTTTTCAGTAGCTTTACCGATTAAGTTACCAGTAATCACAAATGGGAAAAACATATTTAAGTCTGCTTTTTGTCTATCGCTATTTAATGCTTTGTGCGTTGCTTCACCAGTGTATGTTTTATACACAATGTTAGGGTTCAACGACGTTTTACGATTTAAATCTGTTGCACCCTCACGCGTCAGATCGTAAAATCCATTATCTTTTGATTTCCATAAATTAGATTGTTTAACGCGTTTGACATAATCAATATATGATTCATTTGGCTTCTGTTTTAGACCCCATTGAGCCAACCCGAAGTCTACTCTTGAATTTTTATTACCAAACATTTTACCGATATCAAATACGATTTGTCTCACTAAAGCTTCATTACCAGCTAAATCTGATGCGTGTGTACCATTATGTGGTGTTCCTAAAGTAGTAATTGATGAAATCATATTGTCATTATTACCTTTGAATAGTGGAGAAATTTCGCCACCATGTTTCTTTTGATACTCTATTTCTTCACGATTGCCATTACGCAGTAATTCTTCTAGTTGACGTATCGTTTGACCGCCCATACTATGTCCAACTAGGTGTACCTTCTGTCCTGGTTTCCAGTCTTTGTAAATTCCTTCGTATGTTTTTCCATAACGTTCATGTCCATATTTTGCTGCATGTGCTGCACCATAATCTACACGACCGCCTTTGATATAATAATAAAGTTCAACTGCGCGGTCATAGTTGCTTCCAAAAGCACTTATACTTGCTTCATAAGCTTTGTAACCATTTTCTTCTAAATCTTGGCGAATGTTCATTTTATTACCGCCCCAATAATGAGCTAACACTGAAGGATTAATATCATCTGTAAACCCATTGAAACCATGCACTAAAACGATAGGATCTTGATTTTTATACTGCCCTTGTTTGGCAACTTTATTCGTTTGATCACCTTTCGCTTTTGCAGTAAGTTCCTTTGTCCCTTTATTTGGTAACGTTGCTACTGCACTACTTTTTAATAAATTTAATCCATTTTTCTTGTCATTGTCCTTTGTTGGTTCTACTGGTGATTTTTGATTGTTTTTTAAATCTGAAACTGATAGTGTTTTTTCGTCTTTTTGAGGCTTCACTTCTTTTTCATTGTTAAAATTGTAGTTAGTAATTTTATCATTCGCTTGATTATTTTGTTGTGGTTGTACTTTTTCTATTTCTGTCTTATTAACAATTTCTCGTTGGCTTGTTTGATTTGACTTATTTAATGGTAGTGCTTCCTTTGTTCGACTTTGTGAAGGTAGATTGTTATTAGCGTTTGAATCTTGACTATTATCTGTCTCTTTTGACTGTTGCTGTGACGCCACTTTACTTTGTTTGCCATCATTAATAGCCTGTTCTAACCCTTGATTTACATCGCTAGGATTAGCATTGTTATTTTTTGTTGTATCACGTTGAATATTTTTATTATTAAGCGATGATTTTTTATCATCCTTTAGTTGATCTTTATTCAAATCATCTGTTTTACGATGATTTTCTTCTGATATTGTTTTATCATTATGCAAGTTCTTAGTTAAATTTTCAGTATGTTGCTGTTCGTCAACACCGTTTTCACGTTGATAATTAGCATTTTCCCTAGTTTGTTGATCCCCAATAGATTGTGCTGTAACTGTATCCTCCTGTGAATTTCCCATATTCACTTGCTTCTCAGCTGCTTGTGCTTGTCCACCACTTAAAAATAGTAATGTAGCTATTAAAATGGAAGATGCACCTACATTAAATTTACGAATACTATACTTATTTTGACTTTTCATCATTGTCAGCACCTCTATTTTTTTATTTTAGATAAACAAATTGATAATTATTCGAGGAATAAACTCAAATAATTTACTTAACCAAGCACTCATAATGACCATCCTTTCTATTGTTTAATTTGACGAGAAAGCGTTTACATTTGTATTTAAAAAATATATTCTCCAAAGAGAATTTAAAGTGTATACGCTAATCATTTCAAATTATTAATTAATATTATATTTGGCAAAATTTAATTAGTCAATAATTAGACACAATTTAATTATGCAAATTGTAACTTTTTTACATATATCTTTTGTGATTTTTAATATTTACATGCTTGGGTCTTGATTCCAATGATGTATTATTTTTTTAGATTAGCTGTATGGAGGGATTTATGAGCTATCACAGTTATAATGTTTGCTGGTGTCGTATTTTAAACCTAAAAATATCATTTCTTCTACAATGATTGTATCAGGATAAACCATTATGCTCGTAACTTTGATTGATATATACCATTGCATGTTCTCTTCTCAAAGTAAATGTCGTGTTATTTTTAATTTATTGTTTAATTACTCTTGAACTAGCTTTAACTTAATCTCGAATTTATGATGATTAGCAAAAAAATACACCCCATAAAGTTAGTTTTTTAGTCCAACTTTCGGGATGCACATCTTAGTTCTAATGGAGATTGTCTTTTAAATAGGCTATGACATTTCTATTTCAGGCTAGATATATTTTTATTCACAGTATAAATACAAAGAATATAATGACAACTATGATATTAATAGGTAGTTACGACAAACATAACTTTTTAGCTTTTTCCTGTAATGAATATTTTTTACTTAATTCTCTCTCAATAAAAAATGTACTTCCAATTATTACAATAAATAGAAGCATATATAATAAAAAGTTCTTAGTGAATAAGTCTGTCATTGGTAACGAAAAAATAATTAATGCAGTTGCTTGACTCGTAGTAAAAAAATATTCATTGAATAATTTTTTCATATTTTTCACCTACATATTATTACAAGCAATAGATCCGCCAGCATAAAGTGCTGCCATTCCAGTACCGACACCCCAGCCAATAGAACCACTAACACCTAGAGCAGCCATCGCTCCCGTTGTAGCAGTTGTATGTGCAAAACCAGTTACAGTTAGAGCATCTCAAGTATCTCTATTGCTTATAGTATTTTTTCTGTTGTTTTTCTACTTCTTTATTAAAGGCTACTAAATTCTCTTTAGCTTTTTCGCCATTTTTCCCTTCATAACTTCATTATATCGATTCATATACTTTTCAACATCTTTAACAGTGACATCTATTCCTGAGTTGCTCAATTTACTTTTCATAATTATTTTTGATTTCGTATCGTGATTATCCACTAGTTATCTATAACGAGTTCGCAACTTTAGTACCATCACAGCATTCATAGTTAAAATATGTTGGTGTCGTATTTTAAAATTGAAAATGTCACGTTTTCCACAATATTTGTAAGTGTATAAGCATAAGCCATGATCCTTTTCCTTATACCTTAGTCCATACTTGCTTTACCACTGTTCGATATTTTGTCGTTCGCCTTTAAAGTTATTGCGCTTATGATGTCTACGCGCTAATTCCGCCTCAATTTCTGAAAAATCAACGCCTAGCGCATGCATCAAGACAAATAAATGATAAAGTTCATCTGCTACTTCACTTACAAATGCTTTTTTATCACCTTTAATTGCTTCAATTACGACTTCAAAAGCTTCTTCACCATATTTTTTTGTAATCTTTTCTATACCTTCTGTTAATAAATATTTTGTATATGACTTTTCATTATTGGATTGGGCACTATCTTGAACTGTCTGCGCTAATGTTTGCACTGAAAATGGAACTTCTGTGTTAAAACAACTTTGACTGCCTGTATGACATGTTGGTCCATTTGGTATGACATCAATTAAAATAGTGTCATTGTCGCAATCTACATGAATATCTTTAACACGTTGGGTATGACCAGATGTTTCGCCTTTTGTCCATAGCCGTTGTTTCGACCGCGAATAGAAACATACCACACCATCTTCTATCGTTTTATCAAAAGCTTCTTGGTTCATATAACCCAACATCAATACTTGCTTTGTTTGATTATCTTGTAAAATTGCTGGCACTAAACCTTTGCTAAAATCAATTTTGTAATTGGTCATCTTACTGCTATACCCCCTTGCCGTATCACTTCTTTAATAGATTGAACCGTCGTTTCTCGATCATGTAATATACTTGCAGCTAAACCTGCAGAAACATCCGTCTGATTAAATAGTTCTACAAAGTGTTGTGCATTGCCACTACCACCAGAAGCAATGATTGGAATATTTACGAGAGATTTTATTTTTGCAAGATGCTCAATATCAAAGCCTTGCTTCATACCATCATGTCCCATACTCGTTACGAGGAGCTCACCTGCGCCTAACTGTTCTACTTGCTGTACCCAGTCATATACTTTAATATTTGTCATCTTTTTACCACCATGCGTACAACAATAATGTGCTTTTCTTTCAGGATCATAATAGCTATCAATTGCTATACAGATGCATTGTCTACCGAATTTATCACTCGCTTGTTTAATTAGCTGTGGATTTTTTAAAGCACTTGAATTTAATGATACTTTATCTGCACCATGATTTAACAATTGGGTAATATCATCGAGACTTTGAATCCCACCTCCTACAGTAAGAGGGATAAACAAGCGTGACGCTGTCTGTTCAATCACTTCTAACATTAAGCTATGACCCTCTTCCGTCTTAGAGATGTCTAAAAATACTAACTCATCAGCACCCGCTTCATTGTAATACATTGCTAAATCAACAGGATTCCCAATATCCCTTAATCCTTTAAATTGAATCCCTTTAACGACACGACCATCTTTGACATCTAAACATGGAATGATACGTTTTTTAATCATTTAAGCCCCTCCCAAAATGATGCTTGATGTGCGGCCTTTCCTATAATAGCAGCGTGAACATTTAGCGACGCTAATCGTTGAATATCTTGCTGATGTCTAATACCACCAGACGCAATGACAGGAATCGTCGTTGCCTTTACTAATTGACCAGTTAATTCAAAGTTAGGTCCGGACATTTTGCCATCTTTAGCGATATCAGTATAAATAATACCTCCAAGAGGTATATCCGATAACTGTTTCACAAAACTAAATAAATTCAACTCTGTGTCCTCTTCCCACCCGTTCACTTTAATATCCTCGCCATAAGCATCAACAGATAAATAAATGCGACCTGGAAATGTATGTGCCATCTCTTTAAGCCAATCAGTATCTTGAATACCTTTCGTTCCAACTATGCAATAATTAATTCCTGCGGCAAAGTAGTCCATGATTTGTGACTTCGTACGAATGCCACCACCTACTTCAATATCTTTGGTTGTTAATCTCCTCAATGACTTAATATAATCAAACTCTCGGGCATGCTGTGCCTTAGCACCTATCAAGTCGACGATATGAATACGATTCACACATTCAAATTGACTATAGTAAGCAATACTTTCTTCAGCCGAACGCGACATTTTTTCTTCACTATCATATTTACCCTCTGTTAACCTCACACTTGTTGACCCAATCAAATCAATCGCTGGCCATAATTCAATCATTTATAAATCCCCCTTGTATTGCCTGACGCAAAATTTGTAATCCATATGTACCGCTTTTTTCAGGATGGAATTGAATACCAATATAATTGTTAAATTGGACGATTGCTGGAATATCAGTACCATACTGCGCATATGCAATTACATTTTCTGACATCGGCGCTTGGTAAGAATGTACGAAGTAAACATCTTGATTTAACATAGGATGCTTACTCACTAAATTATTCCAACCTAAGTGCGGCACTGGGTATTCTGTTTGGATACGCGAAATATTTCCTGGGATAAACCCTAATCCAGATGCATCGCCTTCATCACTATGCTCATACATTAATTGCATGCCTAAGCAAATACCGATCATTTTCTTATCAGTATTCTTAGCCAATATTGCATCGAGATTTAATCGCTTTATCTCTGACATCGCATCTTTAAAATGACCGACACCCGGCAATATGATTGTTTCTGCTTGATCGATTATTTTTGGGTTATTTGAGACAACCACCTCATACCCCAAATGTTCAATAGCGCGTTTTACATTACTAATATTCCCTAATCCATAATCAACGATGACAATCATTCAATCACACCTTTCGATGACGGCACACGCTGATCATCAGTTGCAGTTAGCGCTATGCCTAATGCACGGGAAAATGCTTTGAATATAGCTTCAATTTCATGATGTGTATTACCACCACGAATCAAATCAATATGCGTTGTTAATCTTGCATTGATTACGACTGCTCTAAAAAATTCTTCAACTAACTCCGTATCAAACGTACCAACTTTTTCTTTACTTAACGTTGCATTGAAAGATAAGTATGGACGCCCACTTATATCCACAACGACACGTGCTAATGTTTCATCCATTGGAATGTACATCGTTCCATAACGAACGAAATGCTTTTTATCTTTAATCATTTCAAGTAACAATTGGCCAATGACAATGCCGATATCTTCAGTTACGTGGTGATCATCTACGTCAATATCACCTTGTGCCTCAATGTTTAACGACAGTCCACTATGAAATGTAAACAAAGTTAACATATGATTTAAAAAGCCCACACCTGTATTAATATGCGATGGTGACTGGTCATCTGATATTGAAATATTTAGTTGTGTTTCAGCTGTGTTTCGTTGTTTTTGATAAATCATATTTTGTACTCCATTCTTTAACAATTTCTTCTAATTGCTTTAACTGTGATGCTGTTGCAATTGAATATCTTACATAGCCTTTCATTACCTGCTCATCATAAAAACGAGGTTTAAATCCTTGTTCATATACGTATTGTCCTAATTGTTGCGCCGCTGAACCCTTAGTAAGTACAAAATTAGCATTTGATGGGAATACTGACATTTTATCTGCAACATGTGTATCAAATATTTGTTTTAACTGATTAGCTAATTGGCGTTGCATTGTTAAAAATCGACTTGTCTCTTCTCTATGTCTAAAAATATAAGTCGCAATATTTAGCGTAAATACATTTAATGGGTAGGGATGTTCTATTGTTTGAATACGCTGTATCGTTTCAGCAGTACTAATTAAGACGCCTAATCTTAAGCCGGCAATTCCAAACGCCTTTGATAATGTACGCATTCTTAAGATGTGTGGTGCCAGTTCCACATCATATGCCATGCCATAATCTAAATATGCTTCATCAATGACAAAGTATCCGTTTATTGCTTTCATCTTATCTGCAATAGCTGTTAAAAATGCCGTATCAAATTGCTTGCCTGAAGGGTTATGTGGATTACTCATAATAAAAAATGATGGTTGTACTTCATCGATTTTCGTTAAAATGGTTTCCAAATCAAACGTTAAATCTGATCCTGCATCTACAAATGCAATTTCACGATTTACTTGTGCCGCATATGCTTGATACATAAAAAAATCTGGATTTAGCGTTAATGCCGGACCTTCTGGCATGATCAGCATTAACTTTTGAATCAATTCATCAGAGCCATTTCCTGCAATAATCTGTTCAGACGATAATCCGTAAAATTTAGCATAAGCATCCTTGAATTGTTCATATGCTGCATCAGGATATAAATTATATGGCGTTGCACTAATAATAGACGTCATTGTTTTTTCATCCAACGGCGTAACTGGGCTTTCATTTTTATCAATATAAATCATTTCAATTACACTCCCCTAAGACTGACGTATTAAAATGGACTGTTGGTGATTGTATAATGCTTCAACATGAGCAATATGTTGTGCTGAATCAGCAATTTGATCAAATGTATCTTTTGATAAATGGATGACCGTGTTCCGTGTTAAGAAATCATTGACCGATAACCCATTAGTAAATCTAGCTGTTCTATTTGTAGGTAATACATGACTAGGTCCTGCAACGTAATCTCCTATGACCTCTGGCGAATAATGTCCAATAAACAATGCGCCCACATATTTCACTTTTTCAATATATGGTTGAGGATTTACTGTTTGAATCGACGCATGTTCAGGTGCGATTGTATTCATGACATAGCATGCTTCATCAAAATTACTAGCATGGATAAGGTAGTGTTGATTAGCGATACTTTTAGAAACAATGTCGTATCTGTCCACATTAGGCAATGCTTTAGCAATACGTGATTCTAAATCTTTAAGGACTTGCGCATCTTCACTAATGACATATGTACGTGCTAATTCATCATGTTCTGCTTGCGCAAATACATCATATACGATGGCATCTAAATCTGCGGTGTCATCAATAATCAGTGCTATTTCTGTTGGTCCTGCAATTTGATCAATACCTACCTGTCCAAATAAATATTTTTTGGCATATGCAACAAATTGGTTTCCTGGACCTACAATCTTATCAACTTTAGGTATTGTTTCTGTTCCATAAGTCAATGCAGCAATACTTTGAGCACCACCAACTTGAAACACTTGATTAACTTGCGTAATATAACATGCAGCTAATACCTCTTGGGATACTCCGTTAGGTTGAGGTGGTGTCACAACAACAATATTTTCTACACCCGCTACTTGTGCTAAAGTCGCTGTCATTAGAACCGTTGATGGATAACTTGCTTTGCCACCAGGCACATAAATACCCACACTTTCTAGTGGATGGTATATTTCATAACACTCCACTGATTTTTCTAACTGTTGATTCGTCTGCTTAATACTTTCTTGATATGCTTTAATTCTTTCATAACTTTGTTGTAATGCTTGTTTTGTTTTTTCATCTAATGTGTCAAATGCTGCTTTAATTTGTTCATGACTAATTTCTAAATGATCTGTTTTCGTATGATCGAATGTTAGATTATACATTTTCAAAGCCTTATCTCCATGAACTTTAACTTCCTGACAAATATCGCGAATAATTGGATACAATGACTCATCTAATGGTGCTTCTAATGAAAATTGATTTAAAAATTGTTGTGCATTAAGCATTGGCAATAGACACCTCCAAAGAGCGAATAAATTGCTCTATTAATTGTGATTTTTTAAAATAAGCTGCTTTATTAGTTATTAATCTTGCATTGATATCACTAATATGTTGCTTTTCAACCAGTCCGTTCGCTTCTAGAGTAGTACCTGTTTGAACGATGTCGACAATTCCGTCTACCATATCGACGACACAAGCTAATTCAACAGAACCACTCAATTTAATCAATTCGACATCAATGCCTTTTGATTTAAAATATGCTTCGGCAGTATGGACATAACTCGTTGCGATTTTATGATATTTTGTCGTTTCGGGTTTCGCTGCGACCGCAAAATGACATGCTCCAAAAGGCATATCCAACAAATTATTAACATTGTAATGACGCTCATCTAAAATGTCGCTACCAACGATACCAATATCTGCAATTCCTTGTTCCACATAGATTGGCACGTCACTCCCTTTTACTAAAATGCATTCTATATTATCTACACTTAATAATAATTGGCGTTCTCTATTTTTTAATGTTTCTGATAATGTCGTAAATTCAATTGCATCTAAATAGTTAATTAAACTATCCATTAGACGCCCTTTTGCTATGGCGATTCTTAACATTGTGCATACTCCCTTACTTAAAGTGTTAATCCTAATCCAAACCCTTCGATGCTTCCTTTGTAATAACCACCTGTTAAAACTCGAGATTCATTTTCAGCAAAATGACATTGAATAAATAAACCTGTGTAATAGGATCTAGGTGGCTGTGCAGTAATATCTAAATGGATGTCATTGTAACCTTGTGTATGTAACCAACGTTCCCATATTTTTAATTCAACGAGTGCTGGATGGTCATTTGGAATATAGTGCTCCAATACATTTAATTGTTGTTGCGTATTCTCTTTCAAGATTTGCACGATTGGATGTTCAGTAGACAAATATGTAACCAATCCCGATAAATTACGTTCCTCAATCATTGATAGTATGTCTGGTGTTTGTAACGATTTATCGAGTAAGGCATCAAGCAATTGATAATGTCCCAATACAACAAAATGCACTTTGTCTCTCAACTGCTGTTGAATAAACTGAATAAATAGCTTTAAGCTCTGTTGAACATTCGCTAATGATGGTGCATAGTTTTCCAAACCAACTTGTACAGCCGCTTCATTATTCCGAATGATTAAACCTGTGTATGCCACTTTTGTTGCTGCAGTTGGATACATTGAGTAATAACGCAATAATTGATCTGTAAAATCATTTCGAAGTGCATAAATTTGATGCTCATGTTGCCAAAAATTTCGCTCACCCATCTGCTGCAAATCCTCATGGTTCAATTGTTTCCAGTCCAACTTTTCAACCACACTAAAATCAACTAACTCATAATCCGCTTTATTAAAATATTTTAAAAATGCTGTTTCCGATTCTTTTAACGCAATTAATTGTTCTGAATTATTCACTCGACCACCCTTTACTTTCAATACTGTATTTAAAATCACTTGGTATTTTTGTCGTTCGCTTTACTTCTCTACCATGCTAAAGTGTAATATGCTTAATAACTTATCATTTTTAGCAATACATTACAACCTTTTTCAGAAAATTCGGTGTATTGGTTTTAAATTTTTTAAAATAAAAAAGGCAAGACATTTGTGCCTATAAAAATGCTTAACCAAGATTTTTATATTGAAGTTGTACTTCTTGCACATATTGTCCTTGCCTTATTATGTAAAGTTATTTTCTTTCTATCTTTTTATTAAATTTAACTATTCTTCATAATCCCGATTACCTTTAAAGAATTGTCTATCTTTTTTACTATATACATTTTCAGGATTAAAAAATGGTTTGAGTTTATATTTAAATTCAAATAAGTTTAGACCATCAATCGCAACCCTATCTTGGTAAACGTTCGTTGCTGATATATCTGTAAAATTGTTTGGACCGACACCTGCAATAAACTTAAACTCTGCTTCATCTACCAAATAATCATACGCTTGTGTATGTCTATCCTGTGCGCCATGTGGAAATACAAACATATCTGTTTTACCTACAATTGGTTCAACTTCATCTTTCCATCTTTTAGTATCACGTTTAATACCTTCTAAAGATGTTTTTTCAAAATTAATGTGACCATATGAATGACTCGCAAATGACCATCCATCCCGTTTCATTGCGCGAACAACTTCCTCAGCTGCCTTTTTATTCTTTGTATAATCTTTACTCGTTAATTCATTCGTGTGATAACCTAATACGCCCTCATAACCGGTTAAAGCAACAACACCTTTTTCACCATTTAAAGAAAAATCTGGATGCTCTTTTACAAATTTATTTAAAATTGGCACGATATCATTGTCATCAGAATAAGTAGCATGGCCTTTTGAGTCTGTCGTTTCAGATACAACATGCTTATTTTTATCAAGTACTAAGCGGTCAGCATAACCATGGTGCCTCATGTAACTATAGTAATTCATATCATCAATTGAGATGATTAGTGGCTTTTTACCTTTCGGCAATTTTATTTTTTTGGCTTTTACATGATGAGATGATAAGTCGTATACATCATGTGGATTAACGATGATGTAATTATTTTTATATAATTCGTTCAATGATTTTTTAAATTCACTTACAGTAATCATCCAATCATTGTTGCCCTTAGCTTGGTGTGTATCTCCTGTAAACGCAACTTTTGGGTCTGTAATTAATGGATGATAAAACACATGATAAACTTGGCCGTGATATGTTTCCCAATGTTCATCCATTTTCGATTTATGCTTTGCATACTCATTTGGATTAACAGATTTATTTTGAGCTTTCTCATTTTGCTTGGAACAGCTATATAACAATGCAACTGATAATAACAGAAAAAATAGCAATAAATATTTTTTATGCATTAAACATTCTCCCTATGTTTTATTATGCATAATTATAACATTTTTATTATGTGGCTCATAACTTTTTAAGAAACTGTTGGAATTTTAATTTTATTTTTTAGATAATGTCATAGTATTTTATTTATAAAACACAATATCTCCTTGACTGATAATGTCGTCCGTTGTATCGTCTCGCTTTAAATTAAGCCTTTCTGCTAAATTTATTGAACGTTGGTTACACTTCTTTATGTTTGAATTAATTGACTAGGGTATAACAATAGTGTGGTGTTTTATAGGTCATTCTTTAAATACATCACAGAAAAATATTCGAATTCGAAATAAAATGCTTGCATCTTTATTTTGTAGGTGGTATTGTATGTATATCAAGTATAAAAAATATATCTAAGAGATAAAAATATGGAGGTTTTATATTATGACTAACTTTACTTTTGATGGTGCACACAGTAGTTTAGAATTCCAAATTAAACATTTAATGGTTTCTAAAGTGAAAGGTTCATTTGATCAATTTGATGTAGCTGTTGAAGGAGATATTAATGACTTCAGTACTTTGAAAGCTACTGCAACAATTATTCCAAGCTCCATTAACACTAAAAACGAAACACGTGATAACCACTTAAAATCTGGTGATTTCTTTGGTACTGATGAATTTGATAAAATCACATTTGAAACAAAATCAGTTACTGAAAACAAAGTTGTTGGTGATTTAACAATTAAAGGTATCACTAACGAAGAAACATTCGACGTTGAATTCAACGGAGTAAGTAAGAATCCTATGGATGGTTCTCAAGTAACAGGTATTATTGTTACTGGTACAATCAATAGAGAAAAATATGGCATTAACTTTAACCAAGCACTTGAAACTGGTGGAGTAATGCTAGGTAAAGATGTGAAATTCGAAGCATCAGCTGAATTTTCAATCTCAGAATAATCTCATTACACAATCCTCATTGTTTTAATATATACGAAACGCCAACTATATCATCCCTAGGTATAGTTGGCATTTTTTAACTTCTAATTAAAAATCGCTAAGATTTAAACTTATATTAAGACGCCTTTCATTCAGGTAGGTCTTATTGAAACTGAAAACTTTGATGACCTTTTGCAAAGCCATTAACCGTATAAAGCATAGATCCTCCGCCCATTTCTATATCATTGGAACAAATGATGAGTTGATTTGTGCCAGGTATAAATTGCGGATGCGTAGAACGTAACATATGCCCTTCATCTCGGCCTGGTATCAATATTTGTCCTATTGGATAACCCCTTTTATTAAATACTAATACTCGGCCTTGACCATACATTGCCACATATAAATTATCATCTCTATCAATACAACATGAGTCTGGTCCTTCATGACCTGTAAAATAGTACGGTATGGTAGCTCCAAATGGTTGTATCGTCACACCATCATCTTCAAGTGCAATGCGATGTAATCGATTGGCTGTTGTTTCTGTTACCCATAGTACTTTTTCATCTGTACTTAAAGCAATACCATTGGCTACGCTAATATTTTGAATGATAGGCGTCACTGTTCTAAAGTCCGGCGCAACATAATAAACGCCTCCTAGTGGGTTGGTAGAGTATCCTCTAAAATCTGTAAAATAAAATCCACCTTTAGAATCAAATACCATGTCATCAATACAATAAGTTGTTGAAAGATCTTCAATAATATCTTGTATGTTGTCACCATTTTCTGTAGCTGCAAAAATGCCTCCTGTAGATTTAAAATCTCCTAAATAACAAACGAATAATCGGCCATCTTTATGTATTTTGATTGCTGCAGGATTCGCTTTATGACTTACAAAAGGTTGTTTAATTTCCTTCGTTTCAGGATTGACTTTGAAAATATTACCTTCGAATACATCCAATAAAAATAATTGTCCTTGCCGATCAAAGTTCAATCCTTCTAATTGCAATCCTTTTTTTGAAATTTCAAGCCATGGTTCAGCTGTAATTGTTTGTAATTCACTTTCAGATATAATTGGAACAGCACTATTAGACTTCCCGCTATAAAATAATGTAGGTAAATCTTGTTGTGACATCATTATCATTCCTTTCATTTCATTCGTTTTAACTATCATTTTTATTTTAAACAAGGGAACATTTAAATCAAATGATAACGTTTTCATTTATCTATTTTATCGGTCTAGTGGCTGATTTCAAGCTAGAAATATTGAATGACAATACAACTCTGTTAAAATGATGGACGTAGACAAATATGCGTATTGACGCTTTATTTTAAAAATTAACATGCTTATAACATGTTTTTAGAAGGAGATTAACCTATGAACTATCAAGTTCTTTTATATTATAAATATACGACGATTGATGACCCTGAACAGTTTGCTCAGGATCACTTAGCCTTTTGTAAAGCACACCATTTAAAAGGTAGAATTCTTGTTTCTATAGAAGGTATTAACGGCACATTATCTGGTACAAAAGAAGAAACCGAACAATATATGGCACATATGCATGCCGATGAACGATTCAAAGACATGGTGTTTAAAATTGATGAAGCTGAAGGACATGCTTTTAAGAAAATGCATGTACGTCCTCGAAAAGAGATTGTTGCTTTAGATTTAGAAGAAGACGTCGATCCAAGACACACAACTGGCCAATATTTATCACCTGTAGAATTTAGAAAAGCTCTTGAAGATGATGACACAGTCATTATTGATGCACGTAATGATTATGAATTTGATTTAGGTCATTTCCGAGGTGCAATTCGTCCAAATATCACGCGCTTTAGAGATTTACCTGACTGGATTAAAGAGAATAAAGCGTTATTTGCAGATAAAAAAGTGGTTACGTACTGTACTGGTGGCATTCGATGTGAAAAATTTTCTGGATGGCTTTTAAAAGAAGGTTTCGAAGATGTAGCACAACTTCACGGCGGTATTGCTACATATGGTAAAGACCCTGAAACAAAAGGTCAATATTGGGACGGTAAAATGTATGTATTTGATGATCGTATCAGTGTTGATATCAACCAAGTTGAAAAAACAATTATTGGTAAGGATTGGTTTGATGGCAAACCATGTGAACGTTATATTAATTGCGCTAACCCAGAATGTAATAAACAAATATTAGTTTCTGAAGAAAATGAAGCCAAATATTTAGGTGCATGCTCTTATGAATGTGCTAAACATGAGCGTAATCGTTATGTTCAAGCAAATAATATTAGTGATAATGAGTGGCAACAACGTTTAACAAACTTTGATGATTTACATCAACATGCTTAGTTTTAATTAAATACCTTTCAAAATACGCTTTGAAAATCCTATTTATAAAGGTTTTTCAAGGCTGTTTTTTATGCGCATACATAACCTGATATGTTTTTAATTATGCGCATGTTATACTAAATTAAATTTTAATACTGCGGGGTGTCTTAAAATGCACATTTTAGTAACAGGGTTTGCGCCTTTTGACAATCAAGATATTAATCCTTCTTGGGAAGCTGTGACTCAACTAGAAGATATTATTGGCACACATACAATCGATAAACTAAAACTACCAACCTCTTTTAAGAAAGTAGATACTATGATAAATAAAGCATTAGCATCTAATCACTATGATATTGTGTTATCGATAGGACAAGCTGGTGGGAGAAGTGCCATCACACCAGAACGTGTTGCTATAAATATTGATGATGCGCGTATTCCAGATAATGATGATTTTCAACCTATTGATCAAGCCATTCACTTAGACGGTGCGCCAGCTTATTTTTCAAATTTACCAGTTAAAGCAATGACTCAAAGTATTATTAACCAAGGACTTCCTGGAGCACTTTCAAATAGCGCAGGTACGTTCGTATGTAATCACGTACTTTATCACTTAGGTTATTTACAAGATAAGCATTACCCTCTTCTTCGATTCGGATTTATTCATGTGCCATACATACCAGAGCAGATTGATGGTAAATCCGATACACCATCAATGACATTAGAAAACATTGTTACAGGGCTGACTGCAGCTATTGAAGCTATTTCTGATGACGATGATTTACGTATAGCTCTAGGCACAACAGAATAGTTATAAGAGTAACAACAAAATACATTCCTTAAATGACTAACAAATTTGTTAATAGGGTAATACTTACGGAAGTATGTTTTATTTATGGGGGAGGAATTAATAATGACTACAAAAACAGTATTTGATGTCATTGATATGGGTTTAGGATATTTAGTAAATGTGTATGATACTTGGAAAGTTGAAAAGGTACTTGATGATTATCATAAGCCTTTTTCTAATACCATTCATTGGCAATTTGGGCATGTATTAACAATTTTTGAATCAGCCTTAGCTGTTGCTGGTAAAGAGAATATTGATTTAAATATATATAGACCTTTATTCGGAAATGGTTCGTCTCCAGATGAATGGAAGGAGGAAGTACCGAATATTGAAACGATTTTAGAAGGTCTCCAAACATTACCTGAACGTGCACGAAATCTAACTGAAGATGATTTAGCAATTGAATTGAAACAGCCAATTGTCGGTTGTAATAACTTAGAAGAGTTATTAGTATTAAATGCCATTCACATCCCACTTCATGCTGGTAAAATTGAAGAAATGTCTCGTATATTAAAAAATTTAAAATAAATATGTGCTTATTAACCGTTAACAACACGTTAACGGATTTTTTTATTTGTTTAAAAGGCCACTTTTAGTCTGCTTACATACAGATTAAAAGTGACCTATTAATATCATGTATTATACATAGAACTAGGAATAGCCATATCTATAAAAATAATTATAATGGTTTATGAGTTAAATCTTTTTCTTAAAATTAAATACAATCCCAATATACCTATAAATACCCATGTAATCCAAGAAGTTATAATCTTCATACCAGTTTTTGGTAATTCTTTTAGAGGATTTTCAGGTTTGGTTTTATTATCTTTAGGTTGATCAACCTTATCCACTTTTGATGGCTCATCTGGGGGAGTTGGTCTAACTTTATTAGAATGATCAGGTTTATTTGGTGGTGTTTTGTCTTTTGGTTTTTCAGGATAGATTGGTTTATTAGGTTTTTCTGGCGTATATTTATTCGTCACAATCAAGTTACCCATATCATTGTTATCCACATGTGTTGTATAACCTTTAACTTTTGTTAATTCCTCGACTGTGTATTTTACTTGTTGACCTTTTGCTTTTTCATCTAATCCTGTCCACGTATGTGTCCAGTTATTAGATTCATTTAATGTTGCTGTTTTTCCTGTTGCTTTTCCATCTTGATATAATTCAACTTTGATTTCAGTTGGTCGTTTTCCGTCTTGGTTATTATTATCATCCCAATTTTTTGTTACTGTTGCCGATGTCTCTCCTGGTGTATACTTGTTCGTTATTGTCGTACCGTTGATGTCTGTTGTGTAGTCTTTTACGTGATCTTCGGTCACTGTATATTCTATTTTCTTTCCTTCATCATACTTCGGTAAGTCTTTGAATTCGTACTTCCAGTTTGTTTCAGATGTTACATCTACCGTTTCTACTTTCTCTCCGTTAGCCAATAAATTCACACTGACTTTTTCTGGTCTCTTACCATCTTGATTGTCTTTGTCGTCCCATACTTTTTCACCGCTAATTGATGTTGTTTCTGGCGTATATTTATTCGTTACAATCAAGTTGCCCATATCATTGTTATCCACATGTGTTGTATAACCTTTAACCTTTGTTAATTCCTCGACTGTGTATTTTACTTGTTGACCTTTTGCTTTTTCATCTAATCCTGTCCACGTATGTGTCCAGTTATTAGATTCATTTAATGTTGCTGTTTTTCCTGTTGCTTTTCCATCTTGATATAATTCAACTTTGATTTCAGTTGGTCGTTTTCCGTCTTGGTTATTATTATCATCCCAATTTTTTGTTACTGTTGCCGATGTCTCTCCTGGTGTATACTTGTTCGTTATTGTCGTACCGTTGATGTCTGTTGTGTAGTCTTTTACGTGATCTTCGGTCACTGTATATTCTATTTTCTTTCCTTCATCATACTTCGGTAAGTCTTTAAATTCGTACTTCCAGTTTGTTTCAGATGTCACATCTAACGTTTTTATTTTCTCTCCATTAGCCAATAAATTCACACTGACTTTTTCTGGTCTCTTACCATCTTGATTGTCTTTATCGTCCCATACTTTTTCACCACTAATTGATGTTGTTTCTGGCGTATATTTATTCGTCACAATCAAGTTACCCATATCATTGTTATCCACATGTGTTGTATAACCTTTAACTTTTGTTAATTCCTCGACTGTATATTTTACTTGTTGACCTTTTGCTTTTTCATCTAATCCTGTCCACGTATGTGTCCAGTTATTAGATTCATTTAAGGTTGCCGTTTTTCCTGTTGCTTTTCCATCTTGATATAACTCAACTTTGATTTCAGTTAGTCGTTTTCCGTCTTGGTTATTATTATCATCCCAATTTTTTGTTACTGTTGCCGATGTCTCTCCTGGTGTATACTTGTTCGTTATTGTCGTACCGTTGATGTCTGTTGTGTAGTCTTTTACGTGATCTTCGGTCACTGTATATTCTATTTTATTTCCTTCATCATACTTCGGTAAGTCTTTAAATTCGTACTTCCAGTTTGTTTCAGATGTCACATCTACTGTTTTTACTTTCTCTCCGTTAGCCAATAAATTCACACTGACTTTTTCTGGTCTCTTACCATCTTGATTGTCTTTGTCGTCCCATACTTTTTCACCGCTAATTGATGTTGTTTCGATTGGTTTTTCAGTATTAGTAACCACTAAACCATTTTCTTTTTTAGTATATCCTTCTGGTGTTGTATCTTCACCTTGAGCATTTACTTCTTTAACTAAATATTTAATAGTCTTGCCATTTTTGTCATTTTCCGGAAGATTAGACCATGTCACTTTTGTCGTTCCATCTTCTAATTTTTTAATCTCTGCTTTGTCTACTGGTGTTGTGTTTTGATTGTCATCTTGTTTGTACAACTTGAAATAAATCGTTGGTTTCACTTTTTGAGTGCCTTCCCAAACCTTTTGAGCAGAAACATCTTTTGTTTTTTCTATCGCTTTTGCATTTTCAATAGTCGTAAAATATCCCTGATTATCTGTATCTTTCATAGTAAACGGATATTCTTTATCCTTATCAAATGTATACGGTGCTGGCGCCTCTATTTCTTTTAAAATATAGTCTCCACTAGGCAACGCTTTAATATTAGCAATACCGTTTGCATCTGTTATAATCTCAATTTCTTTTTGATTGTCCTTTACAACTGATCCATCTTTTTTAGAAAGTTTAAATTTTACATTAGCTATAGGAGCCTTGGTATCTTTATCCTGTTTTAAAACTTTTAATTCACCTTTTACAGTACCTTCAATACCGGCATTAGCATTAATATTATGCACAGTATGATTAAATGATTTCCCATTCACTTCTTCCTTACCATGCTCTTGATACCAAGCTTGTGAATTATTAACAAACTCTTTTTGCTGTTCATTCGTAATTTTGGTTTTGTAGTTAATTGAAAAACTATTATATGACCCATAGCCTTGTGGAATTGTTACATCAATTGTGTTCTTCGTATTATCAACAGTTATCTTAGAACCTGGAAAGGCTTTTTCAAAATCAGTAATTGCATTTGGTCCACTATAATAATTGCTATGTGTACCTGTCACATTAATGTTTAATGTGCTTAAATCTAACTGCTGTCCACCTTGAATCTGATCCTTTATAGTAATATCTTTTGATACATAACTTTTTTCATTGTTAATATTTAAAAACCATCGTACATGTGTCGTATCTTCTGGCAACATATCTCCCGTTTTATAATAGAAAACACTACTTGTTCCCGCTTCACTTTTATGAACCGTAACATTCGTTGATTTATTCCCAGATGTTATAGTAGCTACTTTGTCATCTGAAGTATTTGTTTGCGTTAAATTTCTTCCTTGTACTTCAAATTCTGCAAATCCCGAAACATCACTTAATTTTTCTACTTTATCATTGAATGTAATTGTTGCACCGTCTGGTGTAATAACTGCTTGACCCACCTGTTCACCTTTAACAGTTAATGGTACTGTTTTACTATAACCTTCAATCTTTACTGTACCGCTTGTCGGCCATGCCACTTTAATCGTGTCACCATTTTGTATTTTTCCATTTTTATCGTCGAATGTCATTTTTACTGTCGTTTTACCACCATCTTCTATCTTAGACGGTGATACAGTTAAATCTGTAACATTCGTTGATGAAATATCTCGTGCTGCCAATGCGTCATTTTTATTAAATAAAGGCGTGATGATATTTAATAACATTATAAAGACCATAAACTTCAACACATTTTTGTTCATAAAAACCCCTCCTTATACTCTATGTCATATCCATAGGATACTAATGATAAATTATAAACTAATTTAGTTCTTATTCAATGGAATTTATCAAAAATTCATATTATTATCTTATTATGCAAAATATATACAGTATAGCGAATACAAGTGCATGAAGTTAACTTGTATCAATTATTTTCTTAGTATATTAGTTCATTTTCAAAATCTTTTAAATTTAATAAACACCAACTATACCAGTTCTTCACCGCTTCTCGAAAAATAATTATATTAATGATTTCGTTAATTTAATTTTATATTTAATTATTACTGTACATCTTTTGTAGTTAGCTTTATTCTTAAATTGAAATATGTATAAAACATAGAAAGAAGGACGTTTTAACATGGAAAACACGGTTAAATATCGTAAGTTTATACTCCCTATCGTTGTAGGTCTCCTTATTTGGGCACTTACACCTTTTAAACCGGATGCTGTGAATCCAACAGCATGGTATATGTTCGCAATATTCGTCGCGACAATCATTGCTTGTATTACACAACCGATGCCAATTGGGGCTGTCTCTATAATTGGATTTACAATCATGGTACTCGTTGGCATTGTTGACATGAAAACGGCTGTCGCTGGTTTTGGTAATAATAGTATATGGTTAATTGCTATGGCATTTTTCATTTCGAGAGGATTTGTGAAAACAGGTCTTGGTAGACGTATCGCACTTCATTTCGTCAAATTATTTGGTAAAAAGACATTAGGCTTAGCATATTCTATCGTCGGTGTAGATTTAATTCTAGCGCCTGCTACACCAAGTAATACCGCGCGTGCTGGTGGAATCATGTTCCCAATTATCAAATCACTTTCTGAATCATTTGGTTCGAAACCAAAAGACGAATCATCACGCAAAATGGGTGCATTTCTTGTTTTCACAGAATTCCAAGGTAACTTAATTACTGCTGCTATGTTTTTAACTGCAATGGCCGGTAACCCCCTTGCACAAAATTTAGCATCTAGCACATCTAATGTTCACATTACATGGATGAATTGGTTCTTAGCTGCTTTAGTTCCTGGACTTGTTTCCTTAATTGTTGTACCTTTTATCATTTATAAAATTTATCCACCAACTGTTAAAGAAACACCAAATGCTAAAAGTTGGGCTGAAAATGAATTAGCGACTATGGGTAAAATCGCTTTAGCTGAAAAATTTATGATTGGTATTTTTGTCATTGCTCTAACACTATGGATTGTCGGAAGTTTCATTCATATTGATGCAACTTTAACGGCCTTTATCGCGCTAGCATTGTTATTATTGACAGGCGTCTTAACATGGCAAGACATTTTAAACGAAACAGGTGCTTGGAACACATTAGTATGGTTCTCAGTGTTAGTGTTAATGGCCGACCAATTGAACAAGCTTGGATTTATTCCTTGGTTAAGTAAATCCATTGCTACAAGTCTTGGTGGCTTAAGCTGGCCTATAGTACTGGTCATTTTAATATTGTTCTACTTCTATTCACATTACTTATTTGCAAGTTCTACAGCACATATCAGTGCGATGTATGCAGCATTACTAGGCGTTGCCATCGCAGCCGGTGCACCACCATTATTCAGTGCATTAATGTTAGGTTTCTTTGGTAACCTATTAGCTTCAACAACACACTATAGTAGTGGTCCAGCGCCGATTCTATTCTCTTCAGGTTACGTGACTCAAAAACGTTGGTGGACAATGAACTTAATATTAGGTTTCGTCTACTTTATTATCTGGATTGGTTTAGGATCACTTTGGATGAAAGTAATTGGTATATTTTAAAATATTTAAATTAGCGCTCGGATCTCATTGATTTGGGCGCTTTTTAATTTGTATTTAAAACCAATCTTTGCTAAATCAAGACTCCCTTTTTAAAATACGTTTATCCTTTAAATCATTGCGTACTTCACTGAAAATTTGTATAAAGATTTAAGTCATTACGCAACATCACATAAAATACATTTCTATACTATTCCGCTTCATTGATCAGCATTACGTATGCCCTCATAAATCATGAAATAAAAAAACACCTTCGTTTAAATTCATTTTAAGTGCGAATTCAACGAAAGTGATTTATTTCATATTCAATGTTTTAAATTTATACAGCTGTCACTGTTACTGCACACATACCTCAGTCTTACCTTAACATGGCACAAATAGAAAATGACCACATATACAATTTAGCAACTTTCTCACTTTAATCATTTTACAGGGTTTTTGCGACCGGATGTTTCTTCAATTTAATGTATTGAGAAAGACTATATAACACAATACCTGTCCAAATAAATATAAACGTAATTAATTGATCTATACTAAAAGGCTCTTTGAAAACAAATATGCCGAGTACAAACATTATTGTTGGTCCAACGTATTGAATAAATCCTATTAGCGAAAGTGGAATACGTTTTGCTCCGGCTGAGAATAGGATTAGTGGTATTGCCGTAATAGCACCAGAAAATAATAACCAAAATGATGACATGTTCAATCCAAATGACATCTGATGTTGCTGCCATAAATAAATAACGTATATTAGTCCAGCAGGTGCGGTAACAATACATTCAATCGTAATACTGCTGATGGCATCAATATGTACTACTTTTTTCAATAATCCGTATGTACCAAAGGATAACGCTAATATAATAGAGACGATTGGGAATTCTCCAATCTTGAGCGTCATATATAATACACCGATGAATGCGAATAAAATGGCTAGCCATTCAAATTTATTGAATCTTTCTTTTAAAAAGATAAGTGCGAGCAAAATGCTAACAAGTGGATTTATATAATAACCTAAACTTGTTTGTAGTACGTGACCGTTCGTTACAGCCCAAATAAATGTACCCCAATTTAATGTAATGACATAGCCTGCTACGACAATCGCTAATAGCTGAATGGGCTTGCCTAACAATTGATTCATATCTCGTTGAAATGCATTGCGTTGTTTTTGTCCAACCGCGAGTATGAAAATCATAAATATTACTGAAAATATAATACGAAAGGCTAAAATTTCAAACGCGCCTATTGCATCAACGAACTGCCAATATATAGGTAGTATTCCCCACAGAATGTATGCACTGAGTGCTAAAAATATACCTTTTTTATATTCTGTATTCACTTACATACCTCCTTACTCTCCCAAATTTTTAACATGTTACGCTCACTTAGTTAAGCTAATATAACGATTTTACTAATAATATTTCGATAAAGATATCATTTTGTTTATATTTCCCACATTTATTCACCAACCACTAAACAATATTAATTTTATAAATAATTCTGTACAAATCAGGGTATATTGCCAGAAAGACTACCATACAATATAAAGGATGGATACAAATGACTTTACCTAAAATTGGAAAGCCTGCAACACGCGCGCTAAATTCACAAGGTATATACACATTAGAAGCAGTATCACAATATACGAAGTCATCTCTAATGGAGATGCATGGCGTTGGTCCTAAAGCTATATCAATATTGGAACAAGCTTTATTTCAGCACCAACTACATTTTAAAACGGAAGTTCATTCATCATTACCTTTTTTATTAACAGGAGATGTGTCATGCAATCATGCCCCTAAACGTCAACAAATGATAGATTTTATAGTTGCTACAGCAGCATTAGATATTGAATTATTACGTTCACTGGTTACAACAGAATTTATTTGGTCTGTCCCTGGCCGCTTTGACATATACGGACCTCAAATATTAATTCAAGAACTATCTAATCATTATAAAGAGATTGCTTCTCTCAATATTCAATCCATCATCACACATGGGTGCTTAGGTTCCATGCATGGTATTGAAATATTAAAAACTGGTAAAGAGATTCATTTTGCTCATTTTTTTGAATTTGAAAATCATAAAAAGGATGCCAAGTTAAGCAAAGTGACATCTTACATTGTTGTTGGTTAATGTATCGAATTTTATATCGCAAAAAATTCTTTTGCAGTTACATGTATATTTTTATATAACAAATAATTTTGCATAACATTTTTGTTATATGAACACTTATTGCTAGAGTGCACATTGAACATACAGTATGATTAAATATCATGTTATGAAAGAAGGATATATTTTGACTGTTTTTAAAAATGAGCGCTTAAGCTGGTTACCATACATAGCTATTGTCATTTTGTTACACGTTATTGGGTTTAGTTTTTTATGGATTGCTGGAAAAGACCATCATATCTTATTTGGTATGGGGATTCTTGCATATACATTAGGTTTACGTCATGCATTTGATGCTGATCATATTGCCGCGATAGATAATACGGTTCGCAAATTATTACAGCAACGCAAAGATCCATCTGGTGTTGGTTTCTACTTTTCAATTGGACATTCATCTGTCGTATTTTTAATGGCTGTTTTTTTAGGGGTATCTGTAAAATGGGCTAAAGATGAATTACCACATTTCCAAGATATTGGCGGAACGATTGGTACACTAGTTTCAGGTTTCTTTTTAGTGCTTATCGGTGTGTTGAATCTAATTATTTTAATCTCTTTAATTAACTTGTTCGCTAAATTACGTCGTGAACACATTGAAGAAGCTGAAGTCGATGCATTACTTGAATCTAGAGGATTTGTTTCTCGATTTGTAGGACCTTATTTCAAATTAATCACGCGTAGTTGGCACGTATTGCCACTTGGCTTTTTATTTGGACTTGGTTTTGATACAGCTAGTGAAATTGCGTTACTCGCTCTTTCTTCAGGCGCATCACAACAAGCCATTTCATTTATCGGAATCTTATCTTTACCAATTTTATTCGCATCAGGTATGAGTTTGTTGGATACTTTAGATGGTGTTGTAATGAAATATGCCTATAATTGGGCATTCTTCAATCCTATTCGCAAAATCTATTACAATATAACGATTACTGCGATATCCGTCATAGCTGCATTAGTGATTGGGATGATTGAATTGCTACAAATTCTTGCTGATAAACTAGACTTACATGGTGCATTTTGGGCATTTATTAGTTCAATCGAATTTGATTATTTAGGTTATATTCTAGTTGCTTTATTTTTAATTACTTGGCTTATTTCAAGTTTAATTTGGAAGTTTGGTCGCATAGAACACAAATGGTCTAAATAAAGTAACTTGTCTTGCAACTACCTTTGTATTGTTACATTTTTAGACATCCTGCACACTTCTTCCATTATGCTACGCTCTCAGTAGTCATCTTTAAATCGTTTCTTTTAGAGATGACTTCATTTTGAGAGCGTATTTTTCTATTTAAAATGTGTTTATCCAAAATTCAATACTTTCGAATTTAAAGTTTCAGCATTTCTGTTTAAAATTTAACTATAATCTTTAATACAGGAGGCGCTATGTTTATGAATATTGCGAAGTTAGAGAATTATTTACAAATTGATTCATCTCGTTATAATCGACCGAGTATTGAAGCATTAAATTATTATGCAACTCGTTTTATGTTAACTGTACCTTTTGAAAATATTGATGTTCAAAATAGTAAGCCGATATCTATAAATATCGATGCACTTTTTAATAAAATTGTTCGTGATAAACGTGGTGGTTTTTGTTATGAGTTAAATACATTTTTCAAAACCTATTTACAACAAAAAGGATTTAATCCCGAATTAATGTCAGCTACTATTCATACACCCGGTGGCGGTCGCAGTCTGAACGGTTCACATGCTTCACTTGTTGTTTCTATAAATGATGTCTTTTATGTAACCGATGTCGGCTTTGGAGACTTACCTCTACATGCCATTCCTATTACTTCGTCAGAGCATACACAACCGATTACTGACATCAGTGGTACATTCCGCGCTATTTTCAACAGTGAGGATAAGGATATTTTCTATGTTCAAAAATTCGAAAATAATAATTGGCATACAAAATATGAAGCTGAATTTAAAGCTAAATGTATTGCAGATTTTGATAAAAATATTGAATATAATCAAACGCATCCAGATTCAATATTTGTACAGCATTTATTAATTACAATGCCACAATCGTTTGGCCGTGCTACAATGTCTGAAAATCATTTAACTTTGACAAAAGCAAAGGATGGCATCTCAGAAAAGTTAGCTGTCACTAAAGATAACTATAAACATTTTTTAGAAAAATATTTTGGACTAAATGTAACTATTAGTCGACTTGAAAACAGCGAAAATTAATCATAAAAATACGGACGTAACTTACTTTAATGTAGGTAACGTCCTTTTTAATACACATGTTCGTCAGGGGATGGGACAAAAATGATATTTTCACAAAATTCATTTCGTTGTACCACCCCAACTTGCATTGTTTGTAAGCTGACTTTCCGCCAGCTTCTGTGTTGGGGCCCCGCCAACTCGCATTGTTTGTAGAAATTGGGGTTCCAATTTCTCTGTGTTGGGGCCCCGCTGCCAATATAACTTTGTAGAGCATAGAACATTGATTTATGTCTCAGACTCACTTGAAAATAGGCATGCATGAGTAAAACTGATGCACATAAATACTAATTTCTAAAGAAAAAGTATTTCTTTATCGACACTCTGCGCAAACACAACAAAAAGGATATGGCACAAACTTCATGCCACACCTTTCTTTTGAACCGCTTCATTTTACTTAAGCAAGTGCATCTACAACATAAATGACACCTACGAATAAAAATGCAATAGCAATCATCGTCGAAATAAAGACGATACCCATTAATGGATTAAATAATAAAATGACACCGAAAACAATACCTAATAAATTAAAAATCACTGAAATTAGTTTTAAGCTACCACTACCCGAAAACGTAAATAATCCAGCAATAGAACTAAAAATAAACCAAAAAGCAAACATGTAGATAAAAAATGCCGAGCTAGCACCAACATTAAAAATGACAATAAGACCAAAGAGAATATCTACAATCCCCATAAACAGAATCCAATTTTGGTTACCGCCAACTAAAGCTTTGGCTTTTCTACGATAAACAATTTGAATCACACCATTAATCAATACAAATAATCCAATTAACCATGTGATTGCATAAAAGTTTTCAATTGGGAACGTAAAAATAACAACTGCTAACATTAATAACAGCACACCCATAATCAAACTAGACCATTTAATTCCTTGATTTCCTTTTTCCATAACAATCATTTCCTTTCAAACAACGCCTTCTTTATATTTTCATTAGCACCACTATTATTCATTGATTAAATTCCCTCATCTTAACTTATAGAAACATTTCCTCAGTGCTAATACTGTGATGCTCAAATTAGTTGAACTGCTTTCCAATAATCCAAATTCACCCGAGAAAATTACGATATATTAATATCTTTCAACTATGTAAGATTCAAACATTGAATTGTAAGTTTAGATAAAGGCTACTGTTCTACTTATTATTTAAAATGAAATTAAATACAAAAGGAGTGATACTATGACGATATTATCAGTGCAACATGTTTCAAAAACATACGGTAAAAAGCACACATTTCAAGCACTTAAAGATATTAACTTTGACATACAAAAAGGCGAATTCGTTGCGATTATGGGGCCTTCTGGATCAGGTAAGACAACCTTATTAAATGTACTAAGTTCAATTGACCAAATTTCTAGCGGTAGCGTGATTGCTAACGGACAAGAGCTTAATAAACTTAATCAAAAAGCACTTGCCAAATTCCGTAAAGAATCATTAGGTTTCATCTTCCAAGATTACAGTATTCTGCCGACATTAACTGTTAAAGAAAACATTATGTTACCTTTATCTGTTCAAAAAATGTCGAAGGCAACAATGGAAGAAAATTATAAAGCGATCACGACAGCATTAGGTATTTATGACCTGGGAAATAAATACCCTAGCGAATTATCTGGTGGTCAACAACAAAGAACTGCAGCAGCGAGAGCATTTGTTCATAAACCTCAAATCATATTTGCAGATGAGCCAACAGGCGCACTCGACTCGAAAAGTGCAAATGACTTATTACAACGTTTGGAAGAAATGAATAAATCGTTTGATACCACAATTGTCATGGTTACACATGATCCGGTTGCAGCAAGTTTTGCAGAACGTGTCATCATGCTAAAAGATGGCCAAATTCATACACAACTTTATCAGGAAGGACGTTCTAAACAGGCCTTTTATGAAGACATTGTACATCTTCAATCAGTATTAGGTGGTGTCTCAAATGACATTTAACCATATCGTTTTCAAAAACTTACGCCAAAACTTAAAACATTATGCAATGTATTTATTTTCATTATTTTTTAGCATCGTCTTATATTTCAGTTTTACAACCTTACAGTTTACTAAAGGTGTAAATAATGACGACTCGATGGCCATCATTAAGAAAGGTGCTTTAGTCGGATCAATATTTTTATTTATCATTATTGTCATCTTTTTAATGTATGCCAATCATTTATTCGTGAAACGTCGTACACGTGAATTTGCGCTATTTCAGTTGATTGGTTTAACACGACAAAACATTTTGAAAATGTTAGCACTTGAACAAATGATTGTATTTTTAATCACAGGTGTTGTCGGTGTATTATGTGGCATTGCAGGTGCACAATTATTGCTTTCCATTGTATCTAAATTGATGTCGTTATCGATTAACTTATCGATACATTTCGAACCTATGGCCCTTGTTTTAACTATTTTCATGCTAGTTATTGCGTATATACTGATTCTATTTCAAAGTAGTTTATTTTTAAAAAGACGCAGTATCTTATCAATGATGAAAGACTCAATTAAGACTGATGTTACAACTGCGAAAGTAACGACTGCAGAGGTTATTTCAGGCGTATTAGGTATTGCTATGATTGCACTAGGCTATTATATGGCGACAGAAATGTTTGGTACGTTCAAAGCACTAACTATGGCTATGACATCACCGTTTATTATTTTATTTTTAACGGTTGTAGGCGCCTATTTATTCTTCAGAAGTTCCGTGTCACTGATTTTTAAAACTTTGAAAAAATCTAAAAATGGACGCGTATCTATTACAGATGTTGTATTTACATCTTCTATTATGTACCGAATGAAGAAAAATGCCATGTCTTTAACTATCATTGCAATTATTTCTGCAGTTACAGTAACTGTATTGTGTTTTGCGGCATTATCTAAATCAAATACAGATCAAACCCTTACATCAATGGCACCCAATGATTTTAACGTGGTCGCCTCTCAAGATGCGCAACAATTTGAATCTAAACTAAGCCAACAACATATTACATTTTTTAAAAATGCTTACGAAACTATCACTGTAAATAATGTTAAAGATCAGGTTATTACTTTGGAAAATGGTAGTGATTCAGGTCGCACGAATTCTATTTTAAGTGCAAATACAAAGTTAACTGGTAACAATGCCATCATTACAAATACAAAGTCGCTGCCTAACGTGATTAATATCCATTTAAACAAAGATTTAGTAGTAAAAGGTACTAAGAATGAAACTTTCCGTGTTACACAAGAAGACAAAGGTAAGGTTTATCCTTTAAATCTAAGCTTCAACTCACCTGTCGTCGAAGTAAGTCCTGAAAAGTATCAGCAGTTGAAAACACAAAATAACGTTCATACTTTTTATGGATATGATATTAAACAAACATCACAAAAGAAAAAAGCTCAAGCAATTGCAAAACAGTTTGGAGACAAAGTCATTACGTATGATGAAATGAAAAAAGAGGTCGATGCTACTAACGGTATTCTAATATTTGTTACATCATTTTTAGGATTAGCATTTTTAGTAGCAGCTGGATGTATTATTTATATTAAACAAATGGATGAAACTGAGGATGAACTAAGTAACTTCAGAATATTAAAACGCATAGGCTTTACGCATACAGATATGCTTAAGGGATTATTATTAAAAATTACTTTCAACTTCGGTTTACCATTATTGATTGCTATATTACATGCAGTATTCGCCGCAATAGCATTTATGAAATTGATGGGTAATATATCCTTCATGCCGGTTATTATAGTAATCATTGTATACACACTCATTTACATTGTTTTTGCTTTAATCGCTTTTGTACATTCAAACAAATTGATTAAGAAAACCATTTAACACTTGTGATTAAAAGATGCTTCATTGAGATTTTGATTTTAAGCAATGCAGTATAACTATTAACTGATTTATAAAAAGGAGAGATTGAATCATGAAATTTAGAGAATTAGTAAAACAATCATATGAGGATTTGAAAAATTTGACTGTAACTTGGTATAACGTGATTGCTTTAGCAATGATTGTTATTGTCTTAAGCGTAGTTACAACACCAATAATAGGTATTCCAGTTGGTTTATTAGGTGGCGCTTATTATTTAAAACGCCGCGAAGAAAAAGGCAAATAAGCGCATTCCATCAGTATAGAACATTGCTATGACCTTTCAAGTCAGATTTTAATATCAACAAGTAGCGTTTATCGCTGCTTGTTTTTTTATGAATTGCTTATAAAATCGTTATTTTTAAATGATATGTCGCTTTGAAAACTAGCAAACACCATAAAAGACTACAATTTTTTTATTTTTATAAACCCCTTTAAATCAACGTTTCTAAGGTTTTTAAAAATCTTTTTTAATTTATTTTCAAAAAACACTGTACATTATGCCAATATGAGCGTATAGTTGGACTTACGTAATAAAAGCTCGTGAATTAAATTGTAGTGTATTTGTTTAGAATATCCTCTTTTTTAGTTATGAATTTGTTACAAATATTAAGTGCAAAAGCACACGGAGGTTTTCTATATGAATAACGGTACAGTAAAATGGTTTAACGCAGAAAAAGGTTTTGGTTTCATCGAACAAGAAAATGGCGGAGACGTATTCGTACATTTCTCAGGTATCGCTAGCGATGGCTACAAAACTTTAGAAGAAGGTCAAAAAGTTACTTTCGAAATCACTGAAGGTCAACGTGGAGACCAAGCAGTTAACGTACAAACTGTTTAATCTTACAAAATAAAACGACTCATTATAAATGAATCGCTTTGATTACCAACAAGGTTCTAAATCTTGTTGGTATTTTTTGGTTCTCCACCAAATGTGGTGGGTATATAATTTAAAGAACTATTTTAAATTACAACTTTTAGAGTTTTTATTATTAGGCGGCCAGTCCATTATTGGGCTTGGTTGTCTTCTTTTTTTCTCC
>NZ_JACVZJ010000022.1:0-39379 GCF_017151945.1 Staphylococcus sp. EG-SA-10 | reverse complement strand
TCCACGTGTTACTCACCCGTCCGCCGCTAACATCAGAGAAGCAAGCTTCTCGTCCGTTCGCTCGACTTGCATGTATTAGGCACGCCGCCAGCGTTCATCCTGAGCCAGGATCAAACTCTCCATAAAATTATGATGTTTGATTAGCTCATAAATACTAAATAATGTTTGTAACTTATAGTTACGTTTTTTTGGAATTAACGTTGACATATTGTCATTCAGTTTTCAATGTTCATCGTGTAAAAATAAATGGTGGAGACTAGCGGGATCGAACCGCTGACCTCCTGCGTGCAAAGCAGGCGCTCTCCCAGCTGAGCTAAGCCCCCATAAAATGGAATTTAAGAAGTAATCGGGAAGACAGGATTCGAACCTGCGACCCCTTGGTCCCAAACCAAGTGCTCTACCAAGCTGAGCTACTTCCCGTTATTCAATTAATTTAAAAATGGCGCGCCCGATAGGAGTCGAACCCATAACCTCTTGATCCGTAGTCAAACGCTCTATCCAATTGAGCTACGGGCGCTAAAATGGTGCCGAGGACCGGAATCGAACCGGTACGGTGATCTCTCACCGCAGGATTTTAAGTCCTGTGCGTCTGCCAGTTCCGCCACCCCGGCAAAATAATGGAGCAGAAGACGGGATTCGAACCCGCGACCCCAACCTTGGCAAGGTTGTATTCTACCGCTGAACTACTTCTGCATTATTTTGCTAAATATAAAAATTAAATCGTAATGAGCCATAGAGGATTCGAACCTCTGACCCTCTGATTAAAAGTCAGATGCTCTACCAGCTGAGCTAATGGCTCAAAAGATGGTGCCGGCCAGAGGACTTGAACCCCCAACCTACTGATTACAAGTCAGTTGCTCTACCAATTGAGCTAGGCCGGCTATATGTAAGAATAAATGGTGGAGAATGACGGGTTCGAACCGCCGACCCTCTGCTTGTAAGGCAGATGCTCTCCCAGCTGAGCTAATTCTCCGATTTGTCATTTGCCTGGCAACGTTCTACTCTAGCGGAACGTAAGTTCGACTACCATCGACGCTAAGGAGCTTAACTTCTGTGTTCGGCATGGGAACAGGTGTGACCTCCTTGCTATAGTCACCAGACAAAATAACTTACTTATTTATGATACACGCTTAACTAATAAGGCGCAATAGTTAATTTTACACTTTGTTGCGAACTTTGTCACATCAGCTTTTAGTGTGTTTCGTCTGTTTTTGACGACTTTTATATATTACTTCATTCAATTGATAAAGTCAACACTTTTAATCAACTTTTTTATTCTTCAAAACTGACATTTCTCGTGCTCTCTAATTCATAACACTTTTAGTATTCTATCATACACATATGTACAAAACCATACACATTCTATACAATTTTAAGGTACTTTTATAGCTGATTAAGATAAATTATACTAATATAGCAATTTTTGTTATAAGATATCTCAATGTCTATCATTAACATTTCTCATCAGAACTACTCTATATACGTATCGTCATTTTCATCTATGAGCTAACTACCTTGTTTAACAGTCAAAAATAGCACCATTATCGTTAACTATTACTATCAAAAACATTCAAACACGAACTAATTACCATAATTAAGAAAACCCTCGCATACACATTTTGTATACACGAGAGCTCTTACTAACAATCAACGTCATTTATTTTTGTCTCATATAAGGGAATAATAATACGTCTCTGATTGATGGAGAGTCAGTTAATAACATAACTAATCTGTCAATACCGATACCAAGACCCCCTGTCGGAGGCATACCATATTCTAACGCTTCAATGTAATCTTCATCCATTTCATGCGCTTCATCATTACCTTGTGCTTTTTCAACAAGTTGCGCTTCAAAACGACCTTTTTGATCAATAGGATCATTTAATTCAGTAAATGCATTTGCATGCTCTCTACCTACAATGAACAATTCGAAACGATCAGTAAATCTAGGATCTTCAGGATTTTTCTTCGCTAAAGGTGAAATTTCAGTCGGATGACCATAGATAAACGTTGGCTGAATAAGTGTTTCTTCAACTTTTTGCTCAAAGAATTCATTTAAAATATGACCATATTTCATTGTATCTTTAATTTCAATACCATGTTCTTTAGCTAAAGCTTTAGCTTCTTCATCACTTTTAACTTCATAAAAATCTACACCAGTAGCTTCTTTTACAGCATCAACAATATGCAAACGAGTCCAAGCAGATTCTAAATCAATCGTTTCCCCATTGTATTGTACTTTTGCAGAACCTAATACTTCATTGGCAATATGTCTCACCATAGATTCTGTCAAATCCATAATGTCATGATAATCTGCATATGCTTCATATAATTCAATCATTGTGAATTCAGGGTTATGTCTAGTTGATACACCTTCATTACGGAATACTCTACCAATTTCATATACTTTTTCAAGTCCACCGACAATTAAACGTTTCAAATGCAACTCAATAGCAATACGCATGTATAACGTTGCATCTAATGCATTATGATGTGTTACAAATGGTCTAGCAGCTGCTCCACCAGCAATTTGGTGCATCATAGGTGTTTCTACTTCCAAGAAACCTTTATTATTTAAATAATTACGCATTTCTTGAATGATTTTACTACGATTAATAAATGTACGAGTGCTATCTTCGTTCGTAATTAAATCTAAATATCTTTGACGATATCTCTGTTCAATATCCTGTAAACCGTGGAATTTATCCGGTAATGGTCGCAATGATTTAGTTAGTAGCGTGAATTTCTTCGCTTTAACCGATAATTCGCCAGTATTTGTTTTGAACATTACACCTTCAACACCAACGATATCGCCTAAATCAGCATTTTTCCATAAATCAAATTCGTCATCGCCAACTTGATCTTTACGAACGTAAATTTGAATTTGTCCAGCTAAGTCCTGAACGTGTGCAAATCCTGCTTTACCTTTACCACGCTTAGTCATTAATCGTCCAGCTATAGCGACATGACTATCCGCTTCTTTTTCTACCAATTCTTCTTTAGAATACTGGTCCCACTCTTCTTTCAAATCACTAGATAAACCTGAACGGTCAAATTTAGAACCAAACGGGTCTATACCAAGATCATATAATTCTTGTAATTTTTGACGTCGAACCAACATTTGGTCATTCATTTCTTCTGACATAACTTTCTCTCCTTTAACTTGTTGTAATCCTTTAGTATTCCAACTGGTACACTCAAACATTTTCCTTTAAAGTTTTATAAAATATCAGACATTTTTGCTCAACATACATCTCTTTCGATGTTTCTAATACTTTATCATTAACCATTACACCTTAAAGTTATGATGTGGCATGTTTTCTTATATTCATAACATCAATTTTATCACTTTTTTAATTTTACAAGAGGTTGTAAATGTAATAAAGCAATTTCTGTTTTCGTTTATGAATTACTTATTCATTTAAAATACGATTATCATTAATACAACCCTAAGTAAATGTATAAAAATTATCTTCCACAAACTTCAACAAAAGCCCAAATAAATTACAGCAATTTATCAAATATTGCTTACTTTGATTTTATGAAATAACTTAATTCTAACACATACTGAATCATCATATACTAATTCGAAATTAAATACATTTAGAGACAATCAAAATGCGGAAACATCTCCAATAATCAATCATCTATTCCCAATAAATGTGAATGTTCTCAACAATACATTATTTATATCTCTTTACACTGTCATCGACAAAAACTAAATCTTTCACTTTCAATTTCGAACGTGGTTCTATGACATTTGCTGCTATATCATTTAATGGGATTAAAACAAATGCACGTTCATTCATTCTCGGATGTGGCACCGACAGTTTTGGTAAATCTATCATTTCTTCTCCATACAACAAAATATCCACATCTAAAGTTCTAGGACCCCATCGTTCCTTTCTAACACGGTGTAAACATTCTTCTGTCTTCAAACAACATTCCAACAGTTGTAATACTGTGAGTGTTGTTTGAATTTCAACACACAAATTTAAAAAGTTAGGTTGCTCAGTATACCCAACTGGTGCTGTTTCATAAATCGGAGAAATATTAAATACATTAATACCATCATATTCATTCAAAATCTTTATAGCATCGTTTAACTGGCTTTCTCTATCGCCAATATTACTACCTAACCCTAAGTATGCTTGAATCATTTATTCTCCCTCACTATTTCGATACCTACTCCATCATAATGACCCGGAATCGGTGGGTTTTCTTTAGTAATTCTCACTTTCGTTTCCATTACACGATTATATTGTGAATTTATACGATTTGCAATACGTTCAGCTAGATGCTCAAGTAAATTAACGGCCTTACCTTCCATAATTGATTTAACCTCTTCGAACACTTCACCATAATGAACTGTATCAATAACATTATCAGTACGACCAGCTTCAGCTAAGTCTACTTTCAAAGTTACATCCACTTTGAAAATTTGCCCTATTTCATTTTCAGCTGATAAAGCACCATGATATCCATAAAAGCGCATACCTTTAAGAAAGATTGTGTCTTGCATTTTCATTCTCCTTTAAAAAATCTATACCTTTAGCTAATTTAGCATTCAACTCGACATTATGAACGCGTACCGCTCTAACGCCTTTCATAATACCATATGCAGTCGTAGCTGCAGTTACTTCATCTCTTTCAACCGGTGTTGTATCATAACCCATCATCTCTTTAGTGAAACGTTTCCGGCTAGTCGCTAATAAAACTGGATATTCTGTTGCAACAAGTTCATCCAGTCTTGCCATAACTTCGGCTTCTTCATTTCTAGTTTTAGCGAAACCTATACCTGGATCTAGCCAAATTTTATTTGAAGATATACCAGCTATTTTAGCTTGATGTGCTTGTGCTAACAAAGATGTTAACATTTCTTCGACAACCGGTTCATCACGATTACCATTGCCATTATGCATTAAAACAATTTCCGCATCGTATTTGGCTACAACTTGAAACATGCGATGATCATAAAGGCCTGCCCATTGATCATTAATAATATCAACACCTAGCTTTAAACAAGCTTCAGCAACTTCACTACGAAAAGTATCAACCGAAATTTTTACATCAAAACCGACAATAGCTTCAACAACAGGTAATACTCTGTTCAGCTCTTCTTCTAATGAAATCATTTCATGGCCGGGTCTCGTTGAAGCACCTCCAACATCTATAATGTCAGCACCTTCATCCATCATCGCTTTCACTCTAGTTACTGCTGATTCAACATTATTAAATTTTCCACCATCTGAGAATGAATCAGGTGTGACGTTTAATATGCCCATAATTTTTGTTTTAGTCATGTTAACCACCCTTTAATTATGTATTGTTTAACTCTAATAAAATTTACTTCTGCGATTTACTAGTTATTAGTATGTACGTTTATTATCTTATCATTCACTGGATGTTTTTATCAGAAAAATGTTTAATTTAACGCTCATATTTTTAAAATTATACATGGTAGAAAAAAAGAGCAAGTTATCTCAAAAAGATAACTCACTCTTTTAAATGACATTAATTAGTCATCGAATGAATATAAAGGTGTTGATAAGTAGCGCTCACCATTACTCGGCAATACTGTTACTACTGTTTTACCTTTTCCTAATTCTTTTGCTTTTTGAATGGCAGCATAAATCGCAGCACCTGATGAAATACCTGCTAAAATACCTTCCTCTTTAGCAACTCGACGAGACATTTCCATCGCTGTATCATTTCCTACTTTAATAATACTGTCATAGATTTCTGTATTCAAGGTACCTGGAATAAATCCAGCACCTAAACCTTGTAATTTATGTGGACCTGGCTCACCACCGCTCAATACTGGAGAAGCCTCAGGCTCTATAGCAACAACTTCGATGTTAGGATATTCTTTTTTCAGAACTTTACCTACACCAGATAACGTACCACCAGTACCAACACCAGCTAGGAACGCATCGATAGTTTTCCCTTCAAATTGTTGTAATAACTCAGGACCTGTAGTTAACTCATGAACTTCAGGGTTCGCAGGGTTTTCAAATTGTTGTGGCTCGAAGTAACCATGTTCTTCTTTTAATTCTTTAGCTTTTTTAATTGCACCTTTCATCGCTTCTGATCCAGGCGTTAAAACTAATTCCGCACCGTATGCTTTTAATAAATTACGACGCTCTTGGCTCATTGTTTCAGGCATAGTAAATACTGCTTTATATCCTTTAGCAGCACATACAAATGCTAAACCGATACCTGTATTACCACTTGTTGGTTCTACAATTGTATCGCCAGGTTTAATTTTACCTTCTCGCTCTGCTTTTTCAATCATTGCTAAAGCAATTCTATCCTTTACAGAACCACCTGGATTTTGATATTCCAATTTTACATAAACATCTGCTGCATTGTCATCTACTACATTTCTCAATTTGACTACCGGTGTACCGCCAATAATTTGAGTAATATTATCTACTGGTTTTTGTGCCATTAAGAACACTCCTTTTTAGTTAGTTGTTGAAATCTTAGTTTATTTATCGGATATAGAATTATTTTATCAAATAAATTCTAGAAAGCAAACAAAATCACTAAGGATTATACAACTATTTAGTTCTACATTTCACTAAACCGCTAAAAATAAACATTTTAGCGTATTGATTTAAATTAAATTACACTAAACTTTCTAGCAACACGTTTAATTCTTCTTCAGTATATTTATATTTATTTCCACAGAAATGACATACTGCTTCAGCACCATGATCTTCTTTAATCATATTTTGAATCTCAGCCTCGCCCAATCCTTTAATAGCATTTAAAAATTTCTCATGACTACAATTACATTCAAATTGAACAGGCATTTTCTCTAAAATTTGCACATGGTCTTTACCTAAGATTTCGTTTAGTAATCCTTCTGGCGTTAATCCTTGTTCAATTAATTTAGAAACTGGCGTCATTTCACTAATTGCTTTTTCTAATTTTGAAATTGTTTCATCTTTGGCACCTGGCATAACTTGAATGATAAATCCTCCTGCTGCTTTAATCGTATTATCAGGATTTACCAATACACCAAGACCTACCGATGAAGGTGTTTGTTCACTTGTAGCATAATAATAAGTAAAATCTTCACCAAGTTCTCCTGAAACAATTGGACTTGCTCCAGAGAAATAGTCTTTCATTCCAACGTCTTTAACAACCATAATAGATCCATTTGTCCCTACTGCTCGTCTTACATCAAGTTTACCTTGCTCATTTAATGGAAAATGAGTTTGTGGATGGTCTACATAAGCACGCACCTCGCCTTTAGCATTTGCATCGGCAATAATTCGTCCAATAGGTCCTTGGCCATCTACAGTGACAGTTAATTTTTGATCACCTTTCAACATTGCGCCCATCATAGCTGTTGCTGTCATTGTTCTTCCCATTGCAGCAGATGCTGTCGGCCATGTATAATGTCTCGTTTGTGCTTCTTGAACAGTTTCAGTTGTCAAAGCAGCATAAGCCCTAATCTCCCCATCAAATGCTAATGCTTTAACAATATAATCGTGTGTCATTATTTCAATCTCCTCTATTACTCTATATTTTAAAAATTACTTTACTTCATAAAATGCAACAATTGTACTTATTCTACACCCATCATTCTAAATAATGAAGCAACTTGTTTGATTATTAATTATTCGTGCCATAATGGGAGTGGGAGAGAAATGATATTTTCAAAGAATTTATTTCGTCGTCCCACCCCAACTTGCATTGTCTGTAGAATTTCATTTCGAAATTCTCTGTGTTGGGGCCCCGCCAACTTGCACATTATTGTATGCTGACTTTCCGACAGCTTCTATGTTGGGGCCCACACCCCAACTTGCACTTTATCGTAAGCTGACTTTTCGTCAGCTTCTGTGTTGGGGCCCACACCCCAACTCGCATTGCCTGTAGAAATTGGGAATCCAATTTCTCTTTGTTTGGGACCCCGACTAGAATTGTAAAAAGCTTGTTACAAGCGCATTTTCGTTCAGTCAACTACTGCCAATATAACTTTGTAGAGCATTGAACATTGATTTATGTCTCAGGCTCGTATTCCTTAAATCATAAAAGTACCTCTTTCTATAACTTTATCATAGAAAGAGGTACTGAATATAATCGATTATTTATTGTCTGGGTGATTTGGATCGTAAGGTTTTTCGATATTTGGGGCTTGTCGATGTGCTGGTTCATCTTTTTCATCAGATTTATCAGCTTCTTTTTTATCCTCAGCAATATCTTTTTCTTCTTTACGATCTTCACTTTCGTCACGTTGTCCATCTTCTAATTGCTCTTTACGAATCTCTTCATAAGATTTACCGAATTTACCATCATTAAATTCAGAATCTTCATCTTTAACAACTTTAGCTGCATCATAATCAATTTCAGGTAATTTACCTTCGTAGAATAATGATTGAATTTGTTCAGCAACTAATGTTTCTTCTGTTAATAATGTTTCAGCAATTAAAATTAATTGTTCTTTGTGCTCTAATAAAATTTGTTTACAACGTTCGTATTGTTCTTTAACGATTCGTTGAACTTCTTTATCAATTTCATATGCGATTTGGCTTGAATAATTAGGCTCACCTTGCATATCTTTACCTAAGAATACTTGACCATTGCTATGACCGAACTGTAATGGTCCTAATTTTTTACTCATACCATATTGCGTAACCATTGAGCGTGCGATTTGTGTTGCACGTTCGAAGTCATTTGAAGCACCTGTTGATACTTCGTTAAAGTTAATATCTTCTGATACACGTCCACCAAGTAAACCACAGATTTTATCTAATAACTCTTGTTCAGTCATTAAGAAACGATCTTGTTTAGGTAACATCATTGCATAACCACCAGCTTGTCCACGTGGAACGATAGTAACTTTATGCACTACTTCTGCCTCATCAAGTACCATACCGATAATTGTATGACCAGCTTCGTGATGTGCAACAATATTACGTTCTTTCTTAGAAATAACTCGAGATTTCTTAGCAGGTCCGGCTATAACTCTATCCGTTGCCTCTTCGATATCTCTCATGTCAATTTTCTTTTTACCTTCACGTACAGCAATTAAAGATGCTTCATTTAATAAGTTCTCTAAATCAGCACCTGAGAAACCAGGTGTACGTTGTGAAATTGCTTTTAAATCAACCGTTTCATCAAGTGGTTTATTTTTAGCATGAACATGAAGAATTGCTTCACGGCCTTTCACATCTGGACGACCAACTTGAATTTGTCTATCAAAACGACCTGGACGTAATAAGGCTGGGTCAAGGATATCAGGACGGTTTGTAGCAGCTATCATAATGATACCTTCATTTTCACCGAATCCATCCATTTCAACTAATAATTGGTTTAGGGTTTGTTCACGTTCATCATGACCGCCACCAACACCTGCACCACGTTGACGACCAACAGCATCAATCTCATCTATAAAGATGATACAAGGCGCGTTTTTCTTAGCATTATCGAATAAGTCACGAACACGGCTCGCACCAACACCAACAAACATCTCTACAAAGTCTGAACCACTAATAGAGAAGAATGGTGCGCCTGCTTCACCTGCAACCGCTCTAGCAAGTAATGTTTTACCAGTACCTGGAGGTCCAACAAGTAAGACACCTTTAGGAATCCTAGATCCCATTTCTTTGAATTTTTTATTATCTTTCAAGAAATCAACAATTTCAATTAATTCTTGTTTTTCTTCATCTGCCCCTGCTACATCAGAGAAACGAACACGACGTTTATTATTATCGTACATTTTTGCTTTAGATTTACCAAAGTTCATCATACGACCGCCACTACCGCCACCTTGTGCTTGGCTTAGGAAGAAAATAAATAATAACGCTATGACTACAACTGGAATTAATGTTGAAAGTATACTCACAAAGACACTTTGTTTTTCTTCTTCTTTAATCGTTAATTTTACACCGTTTTGCTTTTTAGCAGCATCAGTAATTTTTTGTAATTCTTTTTCGTTGTTATATAAAATAGTTGATGAATAGTCTTCATCATTTTTCGTTTTACCACTTACCATATAGACATTTTGTTGTGGTTGGATTTCTAAAGTTTTAAGGTCACCTTTTTCCAACTTCTCAGTAAATTGATTATATGTAAGCTGTTTCGGCATATTTCCATTACCGTTTAAATATGAAAATAGACCAAAAATAATAACGCCTATTATTACGATAACTAGCACATTGCGAAAAGCTTTCTGCATGCGTCATTTCCTCCTACTTCCCATAATAAAACTAACAAAAATTGTAACATATGACATGTTTTATAAGCTAGTAATTGAGCTTAACATCAATGTCATTCACACCCTGTGTTAGTTTTATCAATCTCTATATTTTTCAACTTTTTAAGACATATGTCTTGTCTAAAATTAAATATATATGAAATACATTTTTCATATTTTTGAGTCTACACTATTATTTCTCAAACGCATAGTAATAATAACTGAAATCGATTAAAAAATTAATTTGAATACACTTCAGGTTTTAACGTACCGATATATGGTAAGTTTCGGTATAATTCACGATAATCTAAACCGTAACCAACAACAAATTCATCTGGTATTTTTTTACCTACATACTTAGCTTCAATGTCCGCTTTACGACGGTTTGGCTTATCTAATAAAGTAACTATTTCTAATGAATTAACTTTTCTAGATTGTAATAATTCAGTAATTGACTTAAGTGTAGTACCAGTCTCTAAGATATCTTCAATAATTAATACGTCTTTATTTTCAATAGAAGAACCTAAATCTTTAATGATTTGAACTTCACCAGTTGACTCAGTGCCTCCGTGATAACTAGAAACATCCATGAAATCAATTGATAAATGGGTATCAATTCGTTTAATTAAATCTGACATAAACATTGCTGAGCCTTTTAAGATACCCACGCATACTAATGGTTTACCTTGATAATCCTTTGTTAATTGTGCTCCCAATTCCTTACAGATATTTTGAATATCTTCTTCAGTTAACAATACTTCTTTCAAATCATTATGCATAACGCTATTCATCTCCATTTTTACTAATTATAATCCATTGTTTTATTGTTTGTTGTTGATATAAATCTCCTACCGCAATAATGCGCTGTTGTTTATCCAATACGATTGGCATTTGATCCCGAACCCACTGTTGCACTTTACAATCTATAAACAGACGATTCACTTTCTTATAACCATCGCGCCCATTCAGTTTAAATGTATCGCCACTTTGTCGTGTTCTCACTGAAAGCGGAAATAAACATTTTGGTAAATTAGAATGTATCTCTAATCGATATTTGTTAAAAATATAATTACCTGGCTTTTCAATAGTTTGAACTCTAAAATATGTATCGCCATTATTTTTAGCCATTATTATTAATTTACCATATGCGATTTGAATTATCCATTTATCCGTGAGATTAATACTGAATTGTGCTTTCTTACTACTAAATTGTTTAAACCACTCTTCGTATGTTTTAGCACTAATATTAAACAACTCATAATACTTTGATAATAGGCAATCCAACACAACCATCTTTAATGAGTTTGGCAAGTCATTAAAAGATTGTCTAGAAACCTCTAAATATTTTGACTGTTCATCAAACTTCACAAATTCTTGAATAAATTGTTTAGCTGAATATTGCAAAATATCATATTGTTCATCATGCCATTGTTTTAATTTTAATAAATGCGATACTTTAAGTTGATTATTTTCATCAATAGCTGGAATAATTCTATTACGAATATCATTTCTAACATATTTGTTATCTTTATTAGATTCATCTTCAAAATATGGTATATGATATCTCTCTTGGAATTGTTTTATTTCTTTTTTAGAGACAGCTAAAAGTGGTCGATAAATCTGATAACCTTTTCGCTTCGACAACTCATCAAATCCTAGTTTATTACGCGTTGATTTCCCATTAAAAATGCGATACATAATAGTTTCTAATTGATCGTCCAAATGATGCGCCGTTAGCAATACATCCGCTTCTAATACATTCATCATTTCATCAAACCATTCGTAACGTTTAATTCGAGCTTCATTCTGAATGCTGTTATTTCGATTGAGACTATGCGACAAATCCAACTTTTTGATATGTAAATCGATGTGATGACGTTCGCAGTATGCTTCTAAAAATCTGGCTTCCTCGATTGAAGCTGACCTAACGCCATGATTGACATGTAAACATGTTAGTTTTCTATAACTATCTTTATAATCTTTTAGTAGTTGATACAATAAACACATACTATCAATACCTGTAGAAACAGCGACAACAATATGGTCATCAACATGCCAACCATTACTATTTAACTGCATAACATCACCTCACTTTTACAATTTTCAAAAATGGTATAAGTCTTAGTTATATCATTACAAATAAAAGAGACTGCTCCTTATTTAAGAAACAGTCTTAGATTGTCTAACGCTGCAATCGATTATTCGATACGCATCATTCTAAATATATTCCTTATCGAAACAGTCTTTATTTATTTTAATTAACGTCTAGAACCTTTGCCACCGCGTCTAGATTCTGTTTGACGTTTGATTGAAGTTAATTTATCTTCACTATCTTTTAAGAAATTGCTTAATTTCTTTTCAAAATCTTCGGCTTTTTGCACTGGTTTTTGATGACTTGGTTTACTCGTATGTTGTCTACGTGGACGGTCTTTAGCTTTCTTAATTGAAAGACTAATTTTTCCATCATCAGCAATAGATAATACTTTTACGTCTACTTCATCACCAACAGAAAGGTGCTCTTCTACGTTTTCAACATAATTATCTGCGACTTCACTAATGTGAACTAAACCACTTTTTCCTTCAGGCAATTCTACGAATGCACCAAACTTTTTAATACCAGTGACTTTACCTTTAAGCTTATTTCCAACTTCGATTGACATATGTTAAATAAATCCTCCCGATTTGATTCGATTTTCCCTTATTATATCCTTGTTTGGATTTTTTCACAATGTCTATACTCGGATAATTTTGATTCAATTTGGATTTATTTTTTCGAAGATTTTGAGCTAGACGAATCTTTGTCTTCTGGCAACCTAAAAATCACTTCACCTTTGTTGCTTAAGTAATAATCATCACGCGCAATTTTTTCAATATAATCTTTGTCATTCAGATTATTCAACTTTTCTTTTAACGCAATTTCTTCATTTTGTTGCTTTTGAAACTGTGCTTCTTTCGCTTTTCGCTCCTGTGCATCAATATCATTGCGATGTTTTTGGACAACAAGCAAGATTGATAAAACAACAATTATCGCAAGTAATACGCCCGCAAATACTGTAATACGCCTACGAACAACACGCATTTTCATTTTTTGACGTTGTTTTTTCTTGTTCTCTTGCGACGTGTACTGATTTTCTATATGTTCTACTTTATTTTTCATTGCTTGTCACCTCCAATTTACGCTTCTTCAAGTCGACGCTCTTCAATGATTTCATACATGCCCTTCGCGTTATCTTTAGATGCATGTTCATTTAATGCAGTTACTTTAACTGTTACTAATTTTTGACCAAAGCGAATCGTCAGCACATCTTCAACTTTAACATCCGATCCAGCTTTAGCAACATTACCATTTATTGTAATTCTACCTTGATCACTTACCTCTTTTGCTAGCGTACGTCGCTTTATTAACCGTGATACTTTTAAATATTTATCTAATCTCATGTATTACTCTCCCCTTTTTCTAACCACTGCTTTAACGCGGCCTCATCAAATGACTTATCCTTCGTCTTCTCATATAAATTTAAAAAATGCTCTGCAAATACTTTTTCAAATTTAACTCTTGGCTGTTTACCTTCAGCATCTTTCGCCTTAGACCAAATTTCTTTTAAGTCATCGATAGTTTCAGCATTGGCATCACCAAATATGTGTGGGTGTCTACGAATCATTTTAGCATTAAGACTTGTAATCACTTCTTTAATGTCGATATACCCTTCTTTTTTACCAATACTAGTATGCAATAACACTTGTAATAAAATATCTCCTAGTTCTTCAATCATATGCCAATCATCTTCATTGTCAATAGCTTCGAACAATTCAAATGTTTCTTCAAGTAAATAACGTTTAAGCGTTTCATGCGTTTGCACTTTATCCCATGGACAACCTTTATCTTCATCAACTAAAGTATCAATCACTTCCGTTGCAAAATCAAAGTCATGATACAAATATGTCGGTGTTGTGATTTTTGGTACGAATACACTCGTCAAATTATTGAATGCATTTTCATCATGATCCAATTCATATAATGGGCATGTCACAACGTTATCCGCACCATCGCTTCGTGCACCAGTGACAATTTGAACAGGGTAATCATCAGGATATCGTTCCATTAAAGTGATTTTCAAATTAGCAGCAACCATTGCACTATAAACTTGCGTAATCAATGTATGCGTTCTAACATTAAGTGTTACTTCTTGTAGTGATGTCGCATCTAACAGTGTGAAGCCATCATTTGGATCTACATTAACTGCTTCAAAAACATCATCAATAAAGCTTTTACCACCTAAAACTTTCACATCTATATCAGTATTGTCTTTTGCTAAAGCCAGTAATTTCACTGTAGTTGTCTCAGCAACTCTAGGATGACCCGGAACCGCATAGACAATATCTTTTTCATTAGCAGCTTCAACCAATTGCGCCACAATATCATTATAGACATCTTCAAATTGGTCATGTGTTTCATAAACATGGTCAAAACTCTGAAATGTTAATTCATCTTGCAATGATTCTATAACTGGATGATCTAACGTTCTTGCATAAACTTTATTTTGTGTCTTTAAAAATTTATATATCCCTAGCGGCAAATCATCAATGCCATAGTTTCCTAAGCCAACAATCGTAATGGTATGTGCCATCAACGTCTTCCTTTCTTAATTTGATACAACTTTGAACCAAATGGTAAATAAGTTAACTCTTTATATGTCAAAACATTAAATCTAAAAATATAGAAAAACAATGCAATGATACCTAATACTGCTGCACATAATAATTCAATGAGTCCAGTGATTCTACCGTGTGTTGTCACTATGTTTAACACGCATTGAACAACAATCGACATAAATACCATACCTAAAACAACATTGATAAAAAATCGTCTCATCGCATGTAAGTGGTATTTTCTCGTGACAGCAATATGGATAATCGTACCGAATATAATTAATGATACAACAGTACTAATGCTCGCACCAATAATGCCACTTAAACGAATCAAAATGATATTAAGTATAAATTTAATAACCAATCCCGCCATCATACCAACAAAAATAGGTCTCACAGCATGTTGAGCTTGTAATAATGCCATATCCATCATAATTAACGATACACAAATGACCGTAATCATATAAACGCTTAACGTTAAGGTTAAATCATTCGTCTTAAAAAATACACCGTTCATTAAAGGCAATAAATTAATTAATCCTATTCCCGCTGCTGTACTTATTAAAATCGTAATCTTTAATGACGCATTTGCATAACGATTCATAAGTACCTGATTATTCATTTTGATTGCGTCACTTAACAGAGGAATGAGCGCAAAACTAAATGTTGTAGTTACAATCAATCCCATCTGAATAAATGATGCACCACGGTCATAGACTCCTTTTTCAGTTATGGCAACATCGAATGGCACGCGTATCGCTTGAAGTGACTTAATAATAGTAACACTATCAATCACTTGCCATAAAATTACGATTAATTGACTGATAGCGAAAATCAAAACCGAAAGTGCGAACTGTTTCCAAACGATCTTTGCAGTGTTATTTACCATTTTAAACTTAAAAGGTCGGTGCGCTACTAAATAAATTGAAGAACCTAAAAAACCTATCGTTGATGCTAAAATAGCAATTGTTCCCGCTTCATATATCGTCCAACCTCTATCTACAAAAATAACAATAGTAACAATGATAATACCTACTCGTATAACTTGTTCTATAACCTGGGAAATAGCCGGAACTGTCATATTATTTGCAGATTGATAATAACCTCTTAACACGCCAAGCATACCTATAAATATAAAGCTTAAACTTGCAGCTTGAATCATAGGTGTTAAATGGCTATCACCCATCATATATGCAATATTGTTCGCAAACACAAAAATAGCAATAAATAATAATATACCAACTAATTGTATATAAGCGACTGCTTTTGCATATGCCTCGTCACTATGATACTTCCTTATATTTTGTGTAATTGCACTAGGAATGGCATTCATCGATAATATCATTCCTAATGCTACAATTGGATACACTTGTTGATATGCATACAAACCTGTATCGCCTAATATATTTTGATATGGAATTCGATATACAGCACTCAGAATTTTAATGACAATTAATGCAGCAGTTAACACGACAACGCCATTAAATGCTTCTTTATGCTTCATCACTGATTCTCATACTTTCTTCAATGCACTTAACTAAGAACTTCAAACTATCAAGCCATTGATTTTGTTTCGTTAAAGTAATTGTCATTGCATTATTTTGAACACCAACCTTCATTGTTCTACCTAAAGGTTGTGTTGCTTTGAACAGCACTTCGCCATCAATATTTTCAGTGGCTTTTACAGATAAATGAATATCAATTATTTTCCCTTTATCTTTAATCAACGTGATACCTGAATGTAATGCGTGTACTTTTATTTCCACTATATCAAGCAAACGTGCTACTTCAACAGGATAATCATTGAAACGATCAATTAATTCATCTTTAATGTCGATAATTTGATCAAATGTTTCAGTTTTTCGTAGCTTTTTATAAATTTCAATTTTAGCTTGTTCATTTGCAATATATTCTGTTGGCAAATATGCATCCAAGTTTAAATCAACTTCGACTTCTGGCACCTCAGATTCTGGTTCCTTAATACCACGTTTTTCATTTACAGCTTCTTCTAACATTTGACTGTACAAATCAAATCCAACTGTATCAATAAAGCCGTGCTGTTGTTTACCTAACAAATTACCAGCACCACGAATGTTCAAATCACGCATCGCAATCTTAAATCCTGAGCCTAACTCCGTAAATTCTTTAATCGCTTGTAATCGATCTTCTGCAGTCTCAGTTAGCACCTTATTTGCTGGATGTAAGAAGTATGCATAACCAATACGACTTGAACGACCAACACGACCTCTTAATTGATACAACTGACTCAATCCAAAGCGATCTGCATCTTCAATGATCAAAGTATTTGCATTTGGGACATCGACACCTGTTTCAATAATCGTCGTCGTTACTAAAATATCATATTCATTATTGATAAAACTTAACATCGTTTCTTCTAAATCGCGCTCTGTCATTTGTCCATGAGCAACTGCAATGTTAGCATCTGGCATTAACATCTGGAGTTGTTCTCGTTTTTCATAAATGGATTGCACTTTATTATAAAGATAAAATACTTGGCCATCACGGGATAGTTCTCTTTCTAAAGCTTCTTTGATAAAACTCATGTTCTGTTCTAATACATATGTTTGAACTGGGAAACGATTTTCTGGCGGCGTTTCAATCACTGACAAATCGCGCACACCTAGCATACTCATATGCAATGTTCTAGGTATTGGGGTTGCAGTCAATGTTAGTACATCTACATTATGTTTTAATGTTTTAATACGCTCTTTATGGCGTACACCAAATCGTTGTTCTTCATCTACAATCAACAGCCCTAAATCTTTATACTGTATATCTTTACTAAGTAATTTGTGTGTACCAACAACTATGTCAACAAACCCAGTTTTAAGTCCTTCCTTAGTTTGTTTTATCTCTTTAGGCGTTCTAAAACGACTCATTAATTGAATTTCAACAGGAAAATCCTGCATACGCTCAATTAACGTCTCATAATGTTGCTGAGCTAAAATAGTTGTAGGAACTAAAAATGCAACCTGCTTTCCTTCCATTACAGCTTTGAATGCTGCTCTCACTGCAACTTCGGTTTTACCATAACCAACATCACCACATAGCAAGCGATCCATTGGACGCGATTTTTGCATGTCATCTTTAATTTCATCGATAGATTTCGCTTGGTCAGGCGTAAGTTCATATGGAAAATCTAATTCAAATGTTGTTTGCTCAGCTGTGTCTTCCCCATATTGATAACCTTCTGCCATTTCTCTTTCTTTATATAAATCAATCAACTCTTCAGCAATATCTTCAACACTTTGTTGAACTTTAGCTTTTGTTTTTTTCCATTCACTGCCACCGAGTTTATTTAATTTTGGCGTCTTATCTTCCGAAGCTACATATTTTTGAACTTGATCCATTTGATCTACTGGAACAAATAGTTGATCCGTACCTTTATATTGCAATTTAATATAATCACGATGTGTTTGCCCTACTTCGAGCGTCTCAACACCTAAATATCTACCAACACCATGATGCACATGAACAATATAATCTCCCACATTTAAATCTTGGTAAGACTTAATTTTTTCAGCATTTGAGATAGCTTTCGTACGTTTTCGTTGCTTTTTCTGTTTTGATTTAAAAAGCTCACGCTCAGTAATGACAACTAATCCCATATCAGGCAGTTCAAATCCTTCAGATAAACTGCCTTCAATAATCACTGCTTGCCCCGATGACATTGAGCGATGCAATTTTGTTATTGATGGAATATGCATTTCACTTAACATCGCTTGCATACGTTCAACTTTAGTTTCCGTTTCGACCAAAACCACGATATGATAGTTTTGATTAACATATCGTTGAAATTCAGAACGCATAATATCATATTGCCCATAAAATTGTTGGACAGGTTTACATGAAAATTTAATAATATGATTTAGTTTTATCGGCATTGTTGTAGCGAATAATGAAAAATAAGTGACAGGATAGCCTTCAATCAATGTTTCAAAATCATCATATTTTATAAAACTTTGTCCTATAAATCCATTACCACTTTCAATAATATTGCTAATAAACGTATCAGACTCTACTGTTAAACTTTCTTCAGTTTCTTTAATACGATTAAATTCATCGACCGCAATGATTGCATCTTTTTGGAAATAATCAATAATTGTCGAAGGTGTTTCATACATAAACGCTACTAAACGACGTAGTATTTGATGATCAAAGTATGTACTTTCGAATAATTTAAAGCTTTCATACGTTTCTTTCAGATCATTGCGCACTGATTTATCTATTTTGGGTCTTGTATTTTCATATGCAGTTTTTAACTCTTCTTTAAGATGGCTGATCACTTCTTCAGTAATGATATAATCACTTGCAGTTGTTATATCGACTTCTTCAATATTATCTTTGGAACGCTGCGTTTCAACATCAAAATCCCGAATAGAATCAATTTCGGTATCAAATAGCTCAATTCTGATTGGTTCCCCAATTAGCGGAAAGATATCGATAATACCTCCTCGCAATGAGAATTCACCAATATGCGATACCACGGATTCCCGCTTGTACCCCATATTAACTAATTTGTTAAGAAATTGGTCCACATCGATATCCTCACCAACACGCAATGTCATTTGGTGATTTTGCCACATTTCAACAGGAGTTAACCACTTTTTCAAACCATTTAAAGGAACGATAAATAACCCTTTCTTACCTTGAGCTAACGCAGTTAAAGTTCTAATACGTTCACTCATCAGTTGAGGGCTTTGTGTTGAAAACTCTTCGGTCATAATATCTTGCACAGGATACTTATACAATTCTTCAGCATCTACAAATTGAAGTAAATCTGTTTCTAATTTATCTGCTTGGTATAAATTATTGGTAATTAATAATAACTGTTGATTACTTTGTGCATATTTTTCAGCAATCATAGTCACTTTAGCTGACGGGGAAAGACCAGTTACTAGTGTGTTTGCTTGTCCAAATACCTGATTAAGGTCTTGAAAATGATTATCTTCTTTTATAAGCGTTGTCAATATTGTCATTATTTCACTTCACCATTAAATTCATTCATAACATGGTCAAATCGTGATGTTTCAACAAACTTTTCAATTGCGCGTGCTGCGTGTTCGATAACTTTTTCCATCGTTACCATTTCATCATTTGAAAAGCGTTGTAAAACATAATCAGGTACCGTCATACCATTCGTTGGTCTTCCCACACCAATACGAATACGTTTAAATTGGTCTGTACCAAGCATTTTAATAATTGATTTCATACCATTGTGACCGCCCGCACTTCCTTTTTGTCTTAAGCGAACTTGTCCTTGTTCTAAATCTAAATCATCATATAAGACAATTAAATCTTCTGGATTAACATTGTAATAATCCATAATCGGTGCAACTGCTTCACCTGACAAATTCATCATTGTCATTGGTTCGATAAATAACACTTTATCTCCGTTCATTCGTTCAATAGTATATGCACCTTTAAACTTTTGTTTATCTAATGAAAAATTATTTTTCTCTAAAATATAATCAACGACTTCAAAGCCGATATTATGTCTTGTAAGTTCAAAACGTTTACCTATATTACCTAGACCTACAATACATTTCATGCGTGTTTACCTCCAACATAATTGTTTCATTTATTATTATAATGACAACATCTATTTTCCGCCATTGCCATCAATTATCATTATTCTTTAGCTTAGTAAGTATGTATTTTAAAATCAAGTACATTAAAATTTTTATGATGTATCATTGTTGAGTTTAATGTCTTTTACTCACTAAAATTAATTTAACTTTAGTACAAAGCAATAAAGTTTAATTAAGCTTTATAATAACACAAAAAGCACCATGCTTATATTAAAATAAGCACAGTGCTTGTTAAACAAAGTATAAAAACTTTAATGTAACAGATTAAAATTACTCTTCAGTTTTTTCTTCGTCTTCTTTGCTTTCGCCAACAACTTCTGGTTCTTCAGTTTGTTGTTCGCCTTCCATAGCTTCGATTTCTTCTTCAGTTGGTTCTTCAGTTGGAGCAACTACTGTTACTACTGATTCAGCTGAATCGTTTTCGATTTTGAAGTCGCCAGTTACTTTAACATCAGCAACAGTTAAGCTGTCGTTAATGTTTAATTCAGTAATGTCTACTTCGATTGCTTCTGGAATATTGTCTGGAGTAGCAGTTACTTCTAAGTTGAATAATGGTTGTTCAACTACGCCGCCTTCTTTAGCGCCTACTGCTTCACCAACTAATTGAACTGGTACTTCAACAGTACGTTCTTCACTCATATTGATTGCTAAGAAGTCAATGTGAGTAATTTGGTTTTTAAGTGGATCGAATTGGTAGTCTGCAACCATAACTTTGATAGTTTTAGAACCAACGCCTAATTCGATAACACCGTTACGACCTACTTCACGGATAACTTTGATGAATTCTACTTCATCAACTTTAACTGACACGTTTTTAGTACCGTAACCGTATACTACTGCTGGTACTTTACCAGATTTTCTTAATTGTTTAAGATCTGAACGTGTTTGTTTACCTTGACGGATGATTGACTTTAATGAAGCCATTCTCATTTCCACCTTTCATTTTTGCTCAAAACGAGCACCTCACTTACCCATCAACATAATCGTTGCTTGCAAGTGTTTATTTATTCGTATAATCACGAACGAAACTATTATACACGTTTGGAATATGTTCGTCAAACGCCTTTTAAATATTAGTCAAATAATACGCTAACTGATTCTCTTTCGTATACACGAATGATAGCTTGTGCGATTAAACCAGCAACAGATAATTCTTTAGTGTTAGATGGTTTGCGATCTTCATCTAAATGAATTGAGTTTGTTACGATTAATTCTTTTATAGCAGAATTTTCGATACGTTCTTTAGCCGGTCCTGATAAAACAGGGTGTGTACAACAAGCATATACTTCTTTAGCACCTTTATCTTTTAATGCTTGTGCAGCTAAAGTGATTGTACCTGCTGTATCAATAATATCGTCAATAATAATTGCCGTACGTCCTTCAATCTCACCAACAATGTTCATCACTTCAGCAACATTTGGTCTAGGACGACGTTTATCTATAATTGCAATTGGAGTTTTTAAAATGTCAGCTAATTTACGTGCACGTGTAACACCGCCATGGTCTGGTGAAACAACGACACATTCTTCTGGGTTAATATTCGGATCATCTTTGAAATGTTTAGCAAGAATTGGCACACCCATTAAGTGGTCAATTGGAATATCAAAGAATCCTTGAATTTGTGGTGCATGTAAGTCTAACGCAATCATACGAGTTGCGCCAGCTGTTTCGATTAAGTTTGCAACTAATTTAGCAGTGATTGGCTCACGGCTACGGGCTTTTCTATCTTGTCTTGCATATCCATAATATGGCACTACAATATTGATTGTTGCTGCAGAAGCACGTTTACAAGCATCAATCATAATTAATAATTCCATTAAATGTAGATTCACAGGATATGATGTTGGTTGAATAATAAATACGTCACAACCACGAATACTCTCTTCGATATTAATTTGAATTTCTCCATCACTAAAACGTTTAACTGAACATTTACCTAGTTCAATTCCTACTTGGTCAGCAACTTCTTGCGCTAATGCTTCGTTTCCTTTCAATGAAAAAATCTTTAATGACGAATTCTTATATTCATTATTTAACATTTATAGTCCTCCAATTATTTACTTACGCAATTACTATTATATATAAAATGTAACTCCATTACTATGCGAATCATTAAATCATAAAGATTACATTAATATTACATAGGATTATCCTTTTATCCTAGCCATTTTAAATACGTAAATGATTATTTCCTATATCCTTCTTTTGTTGTTTGTCTTGCTCTTGCCACAGCTAAACTGTCATTTGGTACGTCATCTGTGATTGTGGAACCAGCTGCCACCAATACATCATCACCAATTGTTACAGGTGCTACTAAATTAACATTGCAACCTACAAATGAATCTTTGCCGACGATAGTTTTAAATTTATTTTCACCATCATAGTTAACTGTAATCGTTCCGCAACCAATATTAGTACGTTCGCCAATTACAGCATCGCCAATATAACTTAAATGTGAAACCTTGGCACCATCTTTAAGATCTGCTTTTTTAATTTCTACAAAATTTCCAACCTTAACATCTGCACCTAATTGCGCGCCTGGTCTCAATTGCGCAAACGGTCCGACCTTAGTATTCGCTCCTACGCTAGCATCATTAACAACAGACTGTTGAATACATGCACCATTTTCAATCGTACTATTGTTAATTTCAGAGTACTGACCAATAACAACATCTTCACCAATTTCTGTACGACCTTTAATTCGTACGCCTGGTTCAATGACTGTATCACTACCAATTGTAACGTCTGGACCAATAAAAGTGCTGTCAGGATCGATGATTGTCACACCATTTAGCATGTGATAATGATTCGTACGACGTTGCATCGCCTTCTCAGCCTGACTAAGCATTACACGATCATTTACACCCATGATTTCTTCAACATCATTGGTAAGATAGACTTCTACGATGCCGCCATCATTTAAAATTAACGACAATACATCAGGGAGGTAATATTCACCTTGCGCATTATCATTTTTCACTTGTGTTAATTTTTCAAACAACGTTTTATTATTAAACGCAAAAATACCTGAACTAATTTCATTAATATCCTTTTCAGCTTGCGTTGCATCTTTCTCTTCAACTATGCGTTCTAAACGACCTGACGCATTTCGAACGATTCTTCCGTATCCATACGGTTGTTGAATCGATGCAGATAAAACAGTTGCTTGAGCATTAGCATCCTCGTGATGCGCAATCAATGTTTCTAATGTTTCCTTTGTGATGAGCGGTGTGTCACCACATACAACGATTGTCGTACCTTCCTTGTCTTCTAAGTGTGATTTCGCCATTTGCACTGCATGCGCAGTACCGAGTTGTTCCTCTTGAAAACTGTATAAAGAACGCTCGCCTAAATGTCCTTTTACACTTTCAGCACCATGTCCTACGATGGTTACAACTTGATCGACACCAGAGCCTTTCACACTTTCCAATACATGTTCGACCATAGGTTTCCCAGCAACCTCGTGTAGCACTTTATACTTTTTAGATTTCATTCTTGTGCCTTTACCTGCTGCCAAAATTATCGCGTGTCTTCGCATGAACATTAACCCCCATTAAATTTTACACTTCGTCATTATTATAATTTAATCTGCAATACTCTTTCAACATATAAAAGGCATTGTTTTTAATTCGTTGTAATTTTAAAAACAACTTTTTCTTACTTCAAAAATACGAGCATCATTCAAACGCAATTTTTATCAGCAATGAATCAATAATTTTCATATCATCATAATCTGTTAACGTATATATTTATTAGCCTTTCATTTCATAAAAAAACATTAATACAAACTAAAAAAACTGCCGACAAAGCTTTATGCTTTATCGACAGTATCAAATCAACTTATTGCAAATGTATTACATCGCTAAATATAAAATTGATTAAGCTTCTTCTGAATCTTCTGATGTAGCGTTTTTATCTGGTACTACTTCATCTGTTTCATCATATACTTTCATCACTGCATCTTGAATTTCTTGTCTCATATCTGAATTAATAGGATGCGCGATGTCGCGGAATTCACCATCTGGTGTACGTTTACTTGGCATTGCAACGAACAAGCCAGAGTTTCCTTCAATTACACGTAAATCATGAATTACGAAAGCTTCATCTAATGTAATGGAAACGAGTGCTTTCATTCGTCCATCTGTTTGTATTTTTCTAAGTCTTACATCTGTCACTTTCATGTAGTGAGCCCCCCTATAGTATATATCTCTCTGTTTTATTTAGAAGCTTGATTAAACATATTAATCGAAAATTATAATTCCTTAATTTTACTTACTAATTCAATTTCTACTTTCACATCTTTTGGCAATCGCGCAACCTCTACACAACTACGCGCTGGCTTGTGTTCATTAAAATATTGACCATACACTTCATTTATTTTTTGGAAATCATTCATATCTTTAATGAAAATGGTCGCTTTCGCAACAGAATTCAAATCAGATCCTGCTTCTTCCAAAACAATCTTTAAATTTTCTAAAACTTGTTTTGTCTGTGCTTGAACATCAGCGCTTACGATTTTCCCATCAACATTCAATGGAATCTGACCAGAAGTATAAACCATACCATTTACAACTGTTGCATGCGAATATGGTCCAAGTGCTTCCGGTAATCTTGTTGTGTTAATGATTTTCATAATACTAAAACTCCTTTTATGAAAACTTAGATAAACTGTTGCCAGGTTCTACGTTAAACTCTTGATTATATTCATCTACATCAGATAATTTCACTAAGGAAGTATAATCTTCAATCAATCTTTGTTTAACTTCTTTTGATTCTACAAGTACTGATACCCCTTTTACATGGACTTTAAACTCATTCATTAAATTCATAACACCATTAATAGAGCCACCAGCCCTCATAAAATCATCGACAACTAAAACATTTGAATTTTCTGCTAAAGTTCTCTTCGAAAGTACCATTGTCTCTATTTTTCTTGAAGATCCTGAAACGTAATTAATTGAAACTGTAGAACCTTCAGTCACCTTGTTGTCTTTTCTAATCACTACTACTGGTAAATTTAAAATATTAGCAACCGCATTTGCCAATGAAATACCTTTTGTCGCAATGGTAACAACAGCATCTAATTTTTCTTCCATGTAAATACTGGCAATTAACTTACCAACTTTGTTTAGTAGCGATGGATTACCTACCAAATCTGATAAAAATAAATACCCGCCAGGTAACAAACGTTCTTTCTCTTCTAATAGAGTAATGACCTCATTAACAACTTCAGTCGCCTCTTCTTTACTCATCATTGGTTTATACGTAACACCACCACTTGCACCAGCAGTAGTAATTACTGTACCTAACTTTTCTTTTTGGAATGTATTTTTTATAATTTGGACATCTTCACTTATTGAAGACTTCGCCTGTTTAAATTTTTTCACAAAAAAAGTTAATGGAATCAATTTATTCGGATGGTTCATCAAATATTGCGTCATAAAAACAATTCTCTCGCTTCGTTTATATCTCATCTTTTCAACCCTTCTATCCTAATAGTCTAACTAAGTACACTTCATTACAACAACCGTTAACTGCATTATAAATATTTTTTGCTTGGCTTTCTTTTCGTGCTAGCCCATACACAGTCGGTCCGCTTCCACTCATTAACGCACCATCTGCACCACTTTTCAACATATTATTTTTTAATTTATCGATTTGTGGGTGTTTTGCAACAGAAATTGGCTCTAATCGATTAGACAAACTTTGACATAATTGTTGATAATCTCGATTTTCTAAGGCCTCATAACACATTTTCGTATGTACGTCGTAACGCTTATCTAAATTAATCAACTTAAATATATCTGGTGATGATATGCCTAAGTTTGGTTTAGCAAGAATCACCCAAGCTGAAGGTGGTTTATTTAAAAACTCGATTTTCTCTCCTTTTCCAGTACATAGTGCAGTTTTATTATAAATACAAAACGGAATATCTGTCCCGATTTCACTGCCTAGTAGAGCCAATTCTTCCAAACTCGCCCCTATATTAAAAAGTCGATTCAATCCTCTTAACGTTGCTGCTGCATCAGCCGAACCTCCAGCTAAGCCAGCAGAAACAGGTATTTCTTTATCGATAGAAATTGTTACACCTTGCTTTAGTTGATATTGCTCAATAAATAGTTGCGCTGCACGATATGCGAGATTTTTATGATTAGAAGGCACATAATTATGTTCAATCTCAACAACTATCTTTCGATCTTTTCTTTTATGAAAAGTTAAACGATCATTTAAATCAACTGTTGTCATTATCATTTCAATCTCATGATAGCCATCATTTCTTTTAAAAAGTGTATCGAGCGTAAAATTAATTTTGGCTGGTGCCGTTTCATATATCATTTTCCGCCCTCTTTTCGTTATCTTAATATGATGATTTTAACATAAAGAGAATTAATATTTGACATTTTAATTTGTTTTTTAGTGTTTTTTTAATAAAAAAGTAATTTTCTCCATCTAATTACTTAGTATTTACTTGTATTTGTGTTTATAAATACAATTATCCATTTACTGAAAAATCTATAAGCGAAACATCAGTGTTAAACATTTTGTAAATAAAAAGAGTATTGAACATAATGCCCAACACTCAAATAATTATCATAATATTTACTTCTTATACTAAGAAACGTCTAACATCTCTATATGTCTTATTTAGTGTGCAATTGATTCGTGATGATTATCCTCTTCAAATGAAACTTGAACATTTTCAGTTAACACATCAGTGTATGTATAAGATACTCTCTCAAAGTTGTGTTTGTCTTGGTCTAACTCAACAATGAAAACTGACGGATATGTTTCTTTTAAAATTCCAGAACGTTTTATTGTTTTCTTACGGCCTCCATTGGCTTTCAGTACAATACGATTTCCTACATGACAATCAATAGAATTTTTGATGTCCAAAATTGATTTTGGCATATTGCTCCACCTCGCTACAAGTTACATAATACCATATTTGCAGCGTTTTCGTCAAACAAAATTTAAATTTTAACAATAGTGCCTTGCTTTGTCAATCATTTAATTTTCTAATTGAGGGAATTTTTTCTTTTCTTCATACAATTTAGCAAAATCTTGAATAGATAGCGTTTCACCGCGACGTCTTGGATCAATACCCGCTTGTTCTAACCATTGTAAAATCACTTCTTTGTGTTGTTTACCATCTTTAAAATAATTTTGATAGTTATTGTTAATTGTCTTTCTTCTTTGTGCAAATGCTGCTTTTGCTAACTTAAAGAATGCTTCCTCGTTATCTACTGTTACTAACGGTTCAGTTCTCTGCATCAGTTTTACAACTATTGAATCAACATTAGGTGGTGGCATAAATACAGATTTAGGTACCGTTAATACTTTACTAGTCTCTGTATAGTATTGTACGACAATTGATAATGAACCATATGCTTTTGAACCTACTTCAGCATTTAAGCGTTCGCCCACTTCTTTTTGCATCATCACCACGTAGCCATCAATTGGTATATCTTGTTGCATTAAATTTAATAAAATTGGCGTCGTAATATAGTACGGCAGGTTTGCAACAACCATTATTTTTTCACAATCTTGTAAATGATTTTCAACAGCTTTTTTAATATTCGCTTTTAAAATATCTTCATTAATCACCGTCACATTATCATAAGGTGATAGTGTATCATTTAATACAGGTATTAAACGTTGATCAATTTCAAATGCCAATACTCTTTTAGCATGTCTGGCCAATTGTTCTGTCAACGACCCCATACCTGGACCAATTTCAATCACCCCAGTTTGTGCATCAATATCACTTGCATCAATGATATTATTAATGATATTCACATCTATTAAAAAGTTCTGTCCTAAACTTTTTTTAAAATTAAAGCCATATTTATCTAACAACGCTCGCGTTCTTGATGGTGTTGCAATATCTTTATTATCCAACATTTTCACTTCCTCATTCATCTTCTAAAGCTTGCCTTACATCCGCTTCGGTATAACCAAATGCATTTAACTTTTTCAATAACTGCTTACCATTGGAATGGCCGATTCGCAATTTTCTACTTAAAATTTCTCTACGGCGCCTTGCATCTTTCCCAACGATTAACCCCAACTCTATAAGCACAGATTTATCAATTGATTCATAAGCTTCATCAAAGGGTGAACTAACATGCATTAACGCTTCTTTAATATCAATTAAGTCGGCATGTTCAACACCAATTTTCCCTTTTTTATTTTTAGCTTTTTCTCTATCAATATACGCATGTTTAACACCTTTGACATGTTCAGTAATTGTACTTCTAATTTTATCTCCTGGGAAATCTGGATCTGTTAATACAATAACGCCTCGACTTTGTTGAGCATTTCTAATTACTTCTAAAGTTTGTTCGTTGATGGCACTACCATTCGTTTCAATCGTATCACATTCAACAGCTCGTTTAACACGCTCAGTATCATCTCGTCCTTCTACAACTATAAACTCATTGATTTTCATTTAAAACGCCTTCCTACAATTCTTAATTTCAAAGCACTAACCACCTCTATCGCACGTATTGCACATGCACGATATTTTAATTTAAAAAAGTGAGAAAGAACCATAGCATATTAAACGAATATAGCATCGTTTACATTTATGGCGGTGATCTTTCTCACTTTTAACTTTATGAATTTAAATTAAACAATTTCTCTGCATTTTTAGTTGTTTGTTCGCACACTTCTTCATAAGATAAGCCTTTTAATTCAGCAATTTGTTCAGCTACTAAAGTTACTCTCGCCGGTTCATTTCGCTTCCCTCTATACGGATGTGGCGAAAGATACGGTGCATCGGTTTCAACAAGCAATCGCTCCATTGACACATGCTTAGCAACTTCTTTAGGCTGTTTAGCATTTTTAAATGTCACAGGTCCACCTAATGAAATATAAAAATTCAGCTTATTAGTTACAATATCTGCAATTTCTGGAGAACCACTAAAGCTATGCATAATCCCGCCTACCTCTTCAGCATGCTCCTCCAATAAGATATCGATACAGTCTTGTGTTGCTTCACGGTTATGAATGATAATTGGTAACTTCAAACGCTTAGCTAAAGCAATTTGCTTTCTAAAAACTTCCTTTTGAACATCTGCAGGAGATTTATCCCAGTGATAATCTAATCCCATTTCACCAATACCAATCACTTTTGGATGCTGAGCTAAAGATTCAATCCATTCCAAGTGTTCTTCTGTAAAATCAATTGCGTCAACTGGATGCCAACCGATAATGCCATATAAAAAATCATACTCATCGATTAATTTCATCGCGCGTTCAATTGTCGATTTGTTAAAACCAACTACAAACATACGATCAACACCTGCTTCTCTAGCACGTGTAATCACTTCACTCAAATCATCATCGTATTGCTTATCATTTAAATGGACATGTGTATCGATTAACATAATTATCTCTCCTAATTTTTAAAAATACAGTTATTTAATCGCTGCACCGTTTGGAATTGCACTTGGTAAACTTACTAAGGTTAATACACCATCTTTTTCAGCAGATAATATCATACCTTCAGATTTTTGTCCCATTAATTTAGCTGGTTTCAAGTTAGTAACAACTGCTACTTTTTTACCAATAATATCATCTGGTGTATAGAATTTGGCAATTCCTGATACAATTTGTCTTTGTTCAGAATCTAAGTCTACTTGAATTTTTAAAAGCTTATCTGACTTCTTAACATGTTCAGCATCAATAATCGTTGCTGCCTTAATTTCAACTTTATCAAAGTCTTTAATATCAATTTGAGGTTTGCTAGGAATCTCTTCTTTTTCCTCTTCAGTAGCAGGCGGTTGCATTGATTCTTTGATATATGCAATTTCCGCTTCGCTATCCAATCTTGGGAAAATAGGTTTAGGTTGCCCAGTAACCATAATTGGCTCAGTAAGCACACCATATTGCTCTAAACTACTAAATTCCATAAATTGAGGATTGTTAATGTTCAATTGTTCAAAAATCTCTTTCGGCGCATGTGTTAAGAATGGACGTAATAATACAGCTGCATAACGAATATTTTCAACTAAGTGAGCCATTACATTGCCTAACATATCTTTTTGGCTATCATCCTTAGCTAATACCCAAGGCGTTGTTTCGTCAATATACTTATTCGTTCTACTAATAAACTTCCATACTGTAGATAATGCCACAGAAAATTGCAAACTTTCCATGCTTTCAGTATAGCTTTTCACTGTTTCTAAAGCCATAGCTTCCATTTCTTCATCTAATTCATGAAGTGGACCTTGATACGCTGGTAATTCGCCATCAAAGTACTTATTAATCATAGAAATCGTACGGTTTACTAAGTTACCTAAGTCATTTGCTAGATCGAAATTTGTACGCTCAACAAATGCTTCAGGTGTAAATACGCCATCTGAACCAAATGGTAATTCACGCATTAGATAATAACGTGTGGCATCTAAACCATAGCGATCAATTAAAATATTCGGGTCTACGACATTACCTTTAGATTTACTCATTTTTCCATCTTTCATCAAAATCCACCCATGTGCAAAGACTTTTTTAGGTAACGGTAAGTCTAATGCCATCAATAAAATAGGCCAAATAATTGAGTGGAATCGCACAATTTCCTTAGCCATTAAATGAATATCTGCTGGCCAGTATTTGTTAAATAGTGACTCATCATCTGATAAATAGCCTAATGCTGAAATATAGTTAACTAACGCATCAATCCAAACATAAACAACATGTTTTGGATTAGACGGAACATGGACACCCCAGTTAAATGATGTACGAGAAACAGCCAAATCAGCAAGTCCTGGTTTAATGAAGTTGTTAATCATTTCATTTTTTCTTGATGGTGGTTGTATAAAATCTGGATTTTGGTCATAGAACTCTAATAGACGGTCTGTATATTTACTAATATTAAAGAAATAACTTTCTTCTTTTACTAGTTCAACTTCATGTCCAGAATCTGGACTTTTACCACCAATAATTTTACCGTTTTCGTATTGTGGGTCTACTAATTGTGACTCTGTATAGTATGTTTCATCCGGAACAGAATACCAACCTTCATATTCACCTAAATAGATATCACCTTGCTTTAATAAACGTTCAAATACTTGCTCAACGACATGTTTATGACGTTCTTCAGTTGTTCTGATAAAATCATCATTTGAAATTTCAAGCTTAGCCCACAATTGTTTAATTCCAGCAATCATCTCATCCAAATATTCAATTTCTGTCTTACCAGCTTTTTGAGCTTTTTCTTGAATTTTTTGACCGTGTTCATCCGTTCCAGTCAAATAACGAACATCATATCCTTGCATTCTCTTATATCTTGCAATAACATCTCCAGCCACTGTAGAATATGCATGTCCTATATGTAAATTCCCACTAGGATAGTATATTGGGGTTGTTATATAAAATGTTTCTTTAGCCATAACTGTTCCTCCTCGTAATGTCTCACTTCAAATAATATCTAAGATTTCTATGCATTTCAACGGACGCGACCATTTATCTCGTCATCTCATTTTCATCTTATTCAATGTTAAGGTATTTATTACTTTCAATGTATTTATTTTACATTAAAAAACGTCGATGTCATCATTTTTTTATCATAGTCAACATCATTTTATCAGTATCAATGCAAAATGATAACTTACCATTTAAAATTACAGCTTGCGTTTATAAAATCGTTTAAAATTTCATATAATCGATAAAGTGATTAACTTATTTGATGATAAGTATTATATACTTCATTCGTTTTAAGTTGTCGTTCTTCAGCAACTTTTTTAATAGCTTGTTTTGGTTTCATCTGTGAAGTTTGAATATAATGATCAACATGTTCATTGATAGATAAATCATCAAACCACGATATCTCATTGTTCGCTTTAGCACCCTCAATCAAGATAACGAATTCGCCTTTCAATGGTACATCGCCTTGCTGAATCAATGCTTGTAATTGTGTTACATCATCAGTTACAACTTGTTCGAACTTCTTAGTCAATTCACGCCCTAGTGATACTTGTCGTGTTGCATCTATCTTTGCAATTGTTTTTAATGTATCTGTCACACGATGCGGTGATTCGTATATAATTAATGTGCTATTTTCATGCATACGTTGCTCTAATACAGCACTTTTTTCTTTCTCTTTTCGTGGCAAAAATCCTAAAAATGTATATACATATGAAGGTAATCCACTAGCCATCAAAGCCGTCAGCCCAGCATTAGGTCCAGGCACAGTCTCTACTTTAATATTAGCTTCTCTGGCTGCCACTACTAATTCGTATCCAGGATCACTAATTAAGGGCAATCCAGCATCAGATACGAGCGCAACGTCAAGACCTAATTCTAACTGTTCAATGATAAAAGCAGTCTGCTTATCCTTGTTATGTTCGTGATATGACTTTAATGGAGTTGGAATATCATAATGATTACACAGCTTACTAGTTACTCTAGTGTCTTCACAAGCAATCATATCAACACGTTTCAATACATCAACTGCTCTATAAGTAATATCTGCTAAATTACCAATTGGTGTGCCCACTAAATATAATACAGCCATACTATCGCTCCTTAATTAATCGCAATTTCTTTTGTCTGGTATAAGTTTTAATTTCATATTCACGCTTCAATGCTTCAGACTTTGTCTCATACATTTCTTGATAAACTAAATGCACCGGACGTCTTACTTTCGTATATTTGGCTCCTTGACCTCGGTTATGTTTTTCAACACGTGCATTAACGTCTTTAGCGTATCCTGTATATAAACTTCCATCACTACATTTTACAATATATACAAAATGACTATCCATAATATACTTCCTTCATTTCTTCACTATAATTACCATCTTCATTATAAATATAAAACGGGGGCATGATTTCTAAACCTTGATTTCCACCTTTTCGACCTTCTACAACTATCGTTTGTGCCGATTTCCCTACTTTACTATATATAAAAACGACTTTCTTAGGTTCAATATTCACTTTTCTCATTTCAAACAAGACATCCATTAGTCTATCTGCACGATGTACCATGTTTAGCCTACCACCTTCTTTTAATAAATGACGGGCTGCAATCATGCAATCTTCAAGTGTACACATAATCTCATGTCTCGCTATCTTATGTGCTTCTTTTTGATGTTGGTGTTGCTGATTCTCTTTAAAATAAGGCGGATTACACGTTACTAAAGTATATTGTGAAGGTTTAAATACTTTAGTAACGTTTTTCAAATCCATGTGATGCATTGTTAAATATTCACCAACATCATTGAATTGAAATGTGCGTCGCGCCATATCGACAAGTGTTTTTTGAATCTCAACACCTTCTATATGTCGTGGATGTTTCGCAAACAATAACAAGGGTATCACCCCATTGCCTGAACATAAGTCCAACACAATATCTTTTGTTTTAGGTTTTGTAAAATGCCCTAACAACAAAGCATCCGTTGAAAACGAAAAAACATCATCATTTTGAATAATACTAAAATCTTCTTTGATTAGTTGATCAAATCGTTCATTCTCTTTTAACATTTTTAACTCCTATGAAGACAACCTTTTTCTATTGAGTAATTGAAATCTCTTTTTATATTATATGCCTATCTACATTCGATGTATTTTTGACTTTTAACAGCTACATTTTATAACTAATGATACTGCGTACACACTTAATAATAACATTTAGTACCGCTATCTCTTATGCAATCACCAAAACTTTATACACAATTAAAGCCTGAAACATGCATTGTCTCAGACTTATCCAAACCATATTCATTTATAATTATAACACTATTTGAGTGTGCTTGATTAATCACTTAAAACTTCTAAACAGAACAGACAATCTTCACCATGTCGATGTTTTCCAAATAATTCGCCTTTACAAATATGAAATCCTTCTCCATACAATATAGCCAAATTGTCTTTACTTGGTAATGGCTTTTTCACAGCTTTTGCTGGTTTTGAATTCGCAGTATCAATAGTAGTTGGTTCATCATTGCCCAACACCTTTTTCAAATTATCATTTTCAAGTTGAAGTGCTACATTTTCTTCTACTAATTCAACTGCAAGTGCCTTTAATTCTGAAGTTTCCTTTGAAAGTTGATTGACATTCATTTCTAAACGCATTATTTTTTCAAATATTTCATTGCGATCCAAATGTAATAATGCCTCCTTAATGCATAGTTTCTATTTCTTCTAATTTATATTCAAGTGGCTGTTCATGTCCCTCAAGCTTCACCTGCATAGAAATGTCTAATATATTTAAAGCAACTACTTTCCCGTTACCATCAGGCATTTCAATTGCTTCACCGATATCAGGTAATTGCGCACGTACTTCCTCATAGTAGTCATTTTCATATTTTAAACAACACATCAAACGACCACATGCACCGGAAATTTTAGTTGGATTTAATGATAAATTTTGATCCTTAGCCATCTTAATCGATACTGGTTCAAAATCTCCTAAAAATGTAGAACAACATAACGACCTACCACAAGGTCCGATACCGCCAAGCAATTTGGCTTCATCCCTTACACCAATTTGTCTCAACTCGATACGTGTTTTTAAATGTTGCGCTAATATTTTTACTAATTTTCTAAAATCAATACGATCATCCGCCGTAAAATTAAAAATAACTTTCGATTTATCTAAGGTATATTCGCAATTGACTAAACGCATGTCCAAACCTTGTTCTCTTACAATGTCTTTACATAGTATTAATGCATTTTCAGCATCTCGTTCATTACAATTAAATTTATCAATATCTTTGTCATCAGCAATGCGAATAATATTTTTAAGAGGTAACACAACATCCTCTTCAGCAATATCCATTAATGGATTTTTAACAATACCTATCTCTATGCCTCTTTTAGATTCGACAACTACCCAGTCATCTATATCTACTTGTATATCATTAGGTGTATAATATTCTAATTTTCCCGCTTTTTGAAACTGAACACCTATTACATTTGGCATCTAACTCACACCCTTAATTACGATTTGTTCAAATACAAGCGTTGGATTTACATTTTGATTCAATTTCTTATGTGCTTCCGTCAGTTGATCAAACATCAAAATTAATTGATTAAACGACAACTTTTGCGCATATTGATCAATATCATTTTTTAAATCACTATATATTTGTTTATCCTCTACATTTACCTTTGTATGTATGATATCTTCGAAGAAACCATTCACAGCTGCAATAGTTAAAGTTTGCAGTTTTTTATTTTTAGCCTGTTTCAATAAATCAATAATACCTATAAGTGCCATTGGCTTATTAGTAAGCAACAATTCACACCAACGTATAACTGATTTTCTTAGTGCTAATAAATCAAATTCTTCATTTAAAGCCATTGCATTATCTATTTGCGTAGTATAAGTACTAATCATTTCAGCTACTGGCTTAGACATGTCTTGTTCAACTAATCTATTTATAAACTTTTCTTTATCAATAGGCTTGAAATATACATGCTGACACCTTGAATGGATTGTGTCTAAAATTTGCTCAGGTTTTGTAGACAATAAAATAGCAATCGTATTGTCCGGTGGTTCTTCAAGAAATTTCAAGATACTGTTTTCCCCTTGAACAGTTAACTTTTCAAAGTCTTCAATGATGTACACTTTATTTGTGCTTTCTATAGGAAGTTGATTCATATGACGCACAAGTTGTTCAACTTGTTCTTTCTTAATTGCATTCTCAGTTGTTGATATATACATAAAGTCTGGATGATTATATGTACTAACCTTTGTTTCACATTGACTATCTGTTTGACATAAAATAAGCTTTGCAAAATTAATCGCAACTTGTTTCATCGTTTGTGCATCATCACCTTCAAATAAATAGGCATGCGATAATTTATTTGAATGATATGCATTCGTCAATTGTTGCTGTTCATCCATTCATTACAAACTCCCTTTTGCTTTTATATAAAAAGGTTGCCAAAGAGCAACTAATTACTGAAACAATAGCGACCATGATTTGTGATTATTCTTAGAACCACAAAAATCAAATCTATTGGCATCTGAACTAGTCGCAGTCAAGCAACCCAAAATTGTTAATAACTTATTAATACACTATTTTAAGTATCTCTAATTGATGATTGTATTATAGAATTAAAATTGATGGAATGCATCAACTGGCATAACAAATACAGTAGCACCGCCAACTTCAACTTCAACTGGATATGGAATGTACGAATCCGCACTACCTCCCATAGGTGTAATAGGTGAAACCAACTGTTCTCTATTACCACACGTTTGATTAATCACAGACAATATTTCATCTACTCGGTCATCATTGACACCACATAAGAATGTTGTATTACCTGCTCTTAAAAACCCACCTGTTGTTGCCAATTTTGTTGCTCTAAAGTTATTTTTAACAAGTTGATCTGCAAGTTCCTGACTATCTTGATCTTGTACGATCGCTATAATCATTTTCATTTTATAACACCTCTTCTAACAATTATATCATATCTTTTCTAAATATTTGATGATAGTTTGATACGTGTCTTCAACAACATTTTCAAGAGGTTGATCTGCATTAACGCTTTTGAACCGTTGTGATTCATTATGAATGATTTCTTGGTAACCTTCAATTACTTTTTCGTGAAACTTTAAATCTTCTTGATCTAATCTATTTTGATCTCTTGAATTTTTAATAATACGTTCGCGACCTACTTCAGCACTAACATTTAAATAAATCGTCAAGTCTGGATATAATCCATCTATTGCAAATTCGTTTAATGCTCTTACTTCTTCAACGCCAATCCCTCTAGCATAACCTTGATAAGCTAATGAACTATCGATATAGCGATCACACAACACAACCTTACCTTCTTTTAAAGCTGGTATGACCTTTAATACAAGATGTTCTCTTCTAGATGCAGCAAATAACATTGCTTCAGTTCTAATGTCCATATCATTGCCTTCTAATACAATTTTACGTATTTCTTCACCAGTAGGAACACCACCTGGTTCTCTAGTCATAATGACATCATAATCTTTTACTAATCTATGATAAACTTCATTAATTACAGTTGTTTTACCTGAGCCTTCTGGGCCCTCAAAAGTTATAAAAGCTGCCATTTTATTCATCCTCAACTAAAATTTTATTATTTTTAATTCCTTCAACTATCATTCTAGTTTCCAGATATTCATTTACCAATTCTATCATATTTTCAGTTATTGTTTCTCCTTTGAAAATAATAGGGATCCCTGGCGGATATGAGACAATATGTCGCGCCAGAACTTTACCTTTTGCCTTTTTCAAATCACACCAAGTAACATATTCAAAGCGTTTTGGTTTATAGTTACCTTCAGTTGTTAAAAGTTGTGTTTGTTTAACTTTAGAAACTGATTTTTTCGGTAAAATCATATCTTCAATTTTACGTAAAAGCGAATCAAATAAATACGTATCATCATGATGCCATAACGGCAATATCGCTAATGCTTGATAGTCGTCCGCTAATTCTAAATAGATATGTGCATTCATAAACCAATTTTGAATATCATGACCTGTAAATCCTTCATATTTTATCAACAACTTCAAAGGATCATCAACTTGAAGCATTTCAAAACCTTTATTCTCCAAACATTCGATTAATTGCGCTCTCTTATCAAAAAACACGGTACTATCATATGTTTTATAGAACTGAGCAGCTGACTCTAAACTAGCCATAATCAAATACGAAGGACTAGATGTTTGGAAATAGCTTAGATATTCTATAATATTTTCTCTATAAGGTGCATTTTTATGAATATAAAGTACCGAGCCCATCGTTAAAGCTGGTAACGTTTTATGAAAAGATTGAACAACATAGTCAGCTTGATAATTTAATGTAGAATCTGGAAATCCTTGCAATCCAAAGTGCGCGCCGTGTGCTTCGTCAATGAGTACAGGAATATTTAATTGGTGCAAAGATTTGATAACCTCTTCTACATTAAATGTTTCACCGTAATAGTTAGGATAAGTCAACACAGCAAGTTTGTGACCGTCATTATTCAAACGGCTTAAATTAACTTTATTATAATGATTCGTTAACGGACTTTGATGCGTTTCAATAAAATGCCCTTCTTGTTGGCTAATATCGAGCGCATGTAATACAGATTTATGTACATTTCTTGCCATTAAGATATCGCCTTTTTTCTGTGAAAAAGACTGGATGACAGATAATATTCCCGAAGTGGTGCCATTCACTAAGAAATAACCATCATAATCTGAATGTTTCTCCACCTGCTTCATACTTTCCAAAATGACTTCTTCAGGATGATGTAAATCATCTAATCCAGGTATTTCAGTTTTATCCATTGTCATTGATAATTGAGATAAATGACCGATAGTCATATTTTTATGACCCGGAACATGCAAAGAAATCGCTTCTTCTTGATTTAAACTTTCTAATTTATTTAAAATAGGTTGCTTCATGATATACGCTTCCTTTATTTACAATGTTTTGGAATTAGTTACTTTCAAAAGTATTAATTATATAGTAACACTTCTTTGACAAAAGTTAGTGTTACTTATGCAATAGCTTGTCTATTGTATAATAATTAATTTCCTTTTTGTATTTCGATTTAAAAGATATTAGACATAAAACCTAAAAACAGCAGTAAGATGATTTATGATTAAAAACTATCTTACTGCTGTTCACTTTTTATAATACTTCTGAATGTCTTCACTTATACTTCTAGTCACAGATTTAAATAATCAAGAGTGCACATTATTTAATTATCATTTCCAAAACTCAATGCGGCTCATCGCATCCATTTTGCCTGGCAACGTTCTACTCTAGCGGAACGTAAGTTGGCTACCATCGTCGCTAAGAACCTTTCTTGACTTGTGACAATCGCTTGCTTCTTTCCTCTCCTTCGGCTCTCGCTTACTCATTTAGCTCTACTAAACTCGTTGCGCTCTTTTCTCGTTTCGTCAGATTCAAACGTTTTCACTTCGCC
>NZ_JACVZJ010000021.1:0-39511 GCF_017151945.1 Staphylococcus sp. EG-SA-10 | reverse complement strand
TTACACATAGGCGCACTTGTCTCCTTTAGTTTGGGTTTGGTCACTTTAAATTATAGAGGCAATTGCGCTTTTTGTGTATTAAAAAAAGCAGGAAGTTTTACCTTCCCACCATAAAAGATGAAGAACCCTTTTTTTGAATTATATTGATTTAAAGATACAAAACATGAGAGGGCGGGAGGAATTGATAAAGAACCATTAAAGATTTATGATGTAGTGGTTCTTTATCATTAACCACAGCTAATGTGTATTTAAAAATAGGAATACATGAGTAAAACTCATGTATAAGAAATACTAATTTCTAAAGAAAAAGTATTTCTTTATGTTGGGGCCCACCCCAACTTGCATTGTCTGTAGAAATTGGTGTTCCAATTTCTCTGTGTTGGGGCCCCGTCAACTACTGCCAAATATAACACTATAGAGTCTAGACATTGATTTATGTCCGACTCTCAAGAATAGTTTTACTTTTAACAATCACTAATAGATTGTTAAAATCAAGATTTCTTTTCACCACTATCTACAGTCGACATTTCATTTTTTGAAAGTAGTTACATTTTTTCATACCAAGATACTTTATAGTTATGATATTTATGTAAAAAGAATTATATAGTAAGTTAGCTTAAACTTTACTAAAAACGGGTATTAAACTTTGTATCATTATTTAAATTTTTCATGTACAATGTAATACAGTAATCTTATGAGGTGATAAAATGGATTATATCGGACAATATGCAGTTATCCATTTAGTGTTACATGTTGTATGTATTTGTATTGCCTATTGGGCTTTACAATCAATTAGATTAGATCAATTTTTTAAAAAAGGATACGCCACTCAATTACAAGTGTGTATGATATTTGTTGCTATTTTATTAGGCACTGCAGTAAGCAATTTTATTGTAGATTTGTTACAATACTCGACGCAGGTAAAATATTTAATAAAATAAGTCTAACTCTATGATTTGTAATCAAAACTAGATATAATTAAATAATGACTTAAAATAATTTTAAAATAGGGAAATGTAAAGTAATAGGAGTTCTAAGTGGAGGATTTACGATGGATAAAATAGTAATCAAAGGTGGAAATAAATTAACGGGTGAAGTTAAAGTAGAAGGTGCTAAAAATGCAGTATTACCAATTTTGACAGCATCTTTATTAGCTTCTGATAAACCGAGTAAATTAGTTAATGTTCCAGCTTTAAGTGATGTAGAAACAATAAATAATGTATTAACAACCTTAAATGCTGACGTTACATACAAAAAGGACGAAAACGCTGTTGTCGTTGATGCAACAAAGACTCTAAATGAAGAGGCACCATATGAATATGTTAGTAAAATGCGTGCAAGTATTTTAGTTATGGGACCTCTTTTAGCAAGACTAGGACATGCTATTGTTGCATTGCCTGGTGGTTGTGCAATTGGAAGTAGACCGATTGAGCAACACATTAAAGGTTTTGAAGCTTTAGGCGCAGAAATTCATCTTGAAAATGGTAATATTTATGCTAATGCTAAAGATGGATTAAAAGGTACATCAATTCATTTAGATTTTCCAAGTGTAGGAGCAACACAAAATATTATTATGGCAGCATCATTAGCTAAGGGTAAGACTTTAATTGAAAATGCAGCTAAAGAACCTGAAATTGTCGATTTAGCAAACTACATTAATGAAATGGGCGGTAGAATTACTGGTGCTGGTACAGACACAATTACAATCAATGGTGTAGAATCATTACATGGTGTAGAACATGCTATCATTCCAGATAGAATTGAAGCAGGCACATTACTAATCGCTGGTGCCATTACTCGTGGCGATATTTTTGTACGTGGTGCAATCAAAGAACATATGGCTAGTTTAGTGTATAAATTAGAAGAAATGGGCGTTGAATTGGACTATCAAGAAGACGGCATTCGTGTAAGAGCTGAAGGAGATTTACAGCCTGTTGACATCAAAACATTACCGCATCCTGGTTTCCCAACCGATATGCAGTCACAAATGATGGCATTATTATTAACAGCAAACGGACATAAAGTAGTAACTGAAACTGTATTTGAAAATCGTTTTATGCATGTTGCAGAGTTCAAACGTATGAACGCGAACATCAATGTTGAAGGTCGCAGTGCAAAACTTGAAGGCAAAAGTCAATTGCAAGGTGCGCAAGTTAAAGCGACTGATTTAAGAGCAGCAGCAGCCTTAATTTTAGCTGGATTAGTTGCTGATGGTAAAACAAGTGTCACTGAATTGAATCATTTAGATAGAGGATATGTTGACTTACATGGCAAATTGAAGCAATTAGGTGCAGACATTGAACGTATTAACGATTAATTCAGTAAATTAATATAATGGAGGATTTCAACCATGGAAACAATTTTTGATTATAACCAAATTAAACAAATTATACCTCACAGACAGCCATTTTTATTAATTGATAAAGTAGTTGAATATGAAGAAGGTCAACGTTGTGTGGCTATTAAACAAGTATCAGGAAACGAACCGTTCTTTCAAGGGCATTTTCCTGAGTATGCGGTAATGCCAGGCGTATTAATTACTGAAGCGTTAGCTCAAACAGGTGCGGTAGCTATTTTAAATAGTGAAGAAAATAAAGGTAAAATCGCTTTATTTGCTGGTATTGATAAATGTCGTTTTAAACGTCAAGTAGTACCTGGTGATACTTTAACGTTGGAAGTAGAAATCACTAAAATTAAAGGACCAATCGGTAAAGGTAATGCTAAAGCTACTGTCGATGGTCAACTTGCTTGTAGTTGTGAACTTACATTTGCAATTCAAGATGTAAAATAAAACAAAAAACATTCAAAGATTTAATGCGTTGGCATAATCTTTGAATGTTTTTTATTTTACTCTTCTAATTTTTCATCCTTTAACTTTGGTTTAGACTGCATCATTCGATTAAATGATTTTTTTAATTCTTCACCAGATAATCCATCATCAATAAGTTGTTCTAATAAGCTTTCAGCATACTGTTGACGTAAAGTGTAAATATGACATTCAAATACGATAGACATTGTTGTTTTAAAATTTTTAATACTTTTCACAGTAGATTCAAATAAAGCTGGATCATTGGCTGGACGCGTGATGACGACACGAATATCCAATAACTGTTCATTGTCTTGATATTCCTTAAATGTTTCATAATGCTCATTAGAAATGACAATTTCAAGCAACCAACCCGTGCCACTTTCCTCTTTATTAATTATTACGCCATCTTCTAATTCATATTCTATAATTCTGCCGTGTTCATTTACAATTTGAAACCTTACTGCTTTAAAAGTTTTCATATTCCCACATCCCATTAGTTTAATATTTATGATTTTTGAATTAATTAGAAGAATTAAGGTCATTTCATGACTAATTTCTTTAAATATAACAAATAACGAGATGCTATAGCTATTAATTATATAAAATTTGCCATTTTGACCATTTTTAAGCTAGTAATTAAGATATAGGCATAGGAGGTGAATCACACACTACATGCTAAATAAAATCATAATTGTCGGGAGACTGACGAAAGACGCACAAATATTTGAAAAGGAGGATAGAAAAATTGCAACGTTTTGTGTTGCAACGCACCGAAATTATAAAGATGAAAATGGAGGAATCGTCTGTGATTACTTATTCTGTAAAGCATTTGGCAAGTTAGCTTCTAATATAGAAAAATATACTAATCAAGGTACATTGGTTGGTATAACTGGTCAAATGAGATCAAGAAAGTATGATAAAGACGGACAAACACACTTTGTCACTGAATTATATGTTGAAACAATAAAATTTATGTCCCCTAAATCCCAAAATAATGAAATTCTCTCAGATAGTATTTTAGATATTGACTCTCAAAATATAGATAATCATGACTTATTAGAAATTTAAATCCAATTATCCTAAACATCCTTAATATACATTTAATCCATCCTAAATTTTTTATAGATCTAATTAACTTGAAATATACTCACTTAAAAACGACTTACATGACTAGTACTGTTGTGTAGGTCGTCTTTTTGTGTAGTTTTTCTAATAGAAAATAGACATAGATTGCAAAACGATTACATAAAAAATTGCAAATGAAAAACATTTTTACTGTCATAACAATTCTCGATAGAATCATATCTGAAATTATGGGGGATTTCGTTGTAATCACTGTGTAAAAAACAAGGCTATTTTTTTATTTTGTTGTAACCTGCACGGATTTTACAGATGTTACAGTAGTCTCTGTAAAACTTTTAGAGAAACAAATTACTTGTAGGAGGATTTTAAGATTATGAAGAAAACATTACTCGCATCATCATTAGCAGTAGGTTTAGGAATCGTAGCAGGAAATGCAGGTCACGAAGCCCATGCAAGTGAAGCGGACTTAAATAAAGCATCTTTAGCGCAAATGGCGCAATCAAATGATCAAACATTAAATCAAAAACCAATTGAAGCCGGCGCTTATAATTATACATTTGACTATGAAGGGTTTACTTATCACTTTGAATCAGATGGTACACACTTTGCTTGGAATTACCATGCAACAGGTGCTAATGGAGCAGACATGAGTGCACAAGCACCTGCAACTAATAATGTTGCACCATCAGCTAATCAAGCTAATCAAGTACAATCACAAGAAGTTGAAGCACCACAAAATGCTCAAACTCAACAACCACAAGCATCAACATCAAACAATTCACAAGTTACTGCAACACCAACTGAATCAAAAGCATCAGAAGGTTCATCAGTAAATGTGAATGATCATCTAAAACAAATTGCTCAACGTGAATCAGGTGGCAATATTCATGCTGTAAATCCAACATCAGGTGCAGCTGGTAAGTATCAATTCTTACAATCAACTTGGGATTCAGTAGCACCTGCTAAATACAAAGGTGTATCACCAGCAAATGCTCCTGAAAGTGTTCAAGATGCCGCAGCAGTAAAATTATATAACACTGGTGGCGCTGGACATTGGGTTACTGCATAAGCCATTTATGCATAGCTAACCAATAGTTATATAAGTAACTTTTAGATTGGAATATATCGGGGAATTCTCGATATGTTCCGGTCTTTTTTATTTCGCAAATATATATAATTATAGAATTATTATTTAAAGATAATAATACAACTGAGCAACAATAATTGAAAATGTTGAAACCGTTTGCTAAGATTAATTTGCAATTGAATACTAAGGAACTACTAGGGGAGCCTAATGATATGGCTGAGATGAACTGTTCAGACCCTTATGACCTGATTTGGTTAGTACCAACGTAGGAAAGTAGTTATTGAAGTGATGGGGCTAGTATAGCAACATTGCCATCAAACTACTTTCATGTTGGAAGTAGTTTTTTTATTTAGGGAGGATTTTTTACAATGGAATTTTCACAAAAATTGTACCAAGCTGCAAAGCCAATCATTAATGATATTTATGAGGATGACTTTATTCAAAAAATGTTATTAGGCAATATACAAGCTGATGCATTACGTCACTATTTACAAGCTGATGCAGCTTATTTAAAAGAATTTACAAACTTATATGCTTTGTTAATTCCAAAAATGAATAGCATGAATGACGTAAAATTTTTAGTAGAGCAAATAGAATTTATGGTTGAAGGTGAAGTACTTGCGCATGATATTTTAGCGCAAATTGTTGGTGAATCATACGAAGAAATCATTAAAACAAAAGTTTGGCCTCCAAGTGGCGACCATTACATAAAACATATGTATTTCCAAGCGCATAGTCGTGAAAATGCTATTTATACAATTGCTGCAATGGCACCTTGTCCATATATTTATGCAGAATTAGCTAAGCGCTCTCAAAGTGATCATAAGCTTAATAGAGAAAAAGATACGGCAAAATGGTTTGATTTTTATAGTACTGAAATGGATGACATAATTAACGTATTTGAGGCATTAATGAATAAATTAGCCGAATCAATGTCTGACAAGGAATTGGAACAAGTGAAGCAAGTATTTTTAGAAAGTTGCATACATGAGCGTCGATTTTTCAATATGGCTATGACACTAGAACAATGGGAATTTGGAGGGAAAGTAAATGATTAAACCTAAAATAGCATTAACCATTGCAGGTACTGATCCAACAGGTGGTGCCGGCGTAATGGCTGATTTAAAATCATTTCATTCATGTGGTGTATATGGTATGGGTGTCGTTACAAGTATTGTTGCTCAAAATACATTGGGCGTACAACATATTCATAATTTAAATCATCAATGGGTAGATGAACAACTTGATAGTGTCTTCAATGATACCTTACCGCATGCTATTAAAACGGGGATGATTGCTACAGCAGATACTATGGAAACGATTCGTCATTATTTAATGCAACATGAATCTATTCCGTATGTAATTGATCCTGTTATGTTGGCGAAAAGCGGTGATTCATTAATGGATAATGACACAAAACAAAACTTGCAGCATACGTTATTGCCATTAGCTGATGTAGTAACACCGAATTTACCAGAAGCTGAAGAAATAACGGGACTAACCATTGATAGTGAAGAAAAAATTATGCAGGCTGGCCGCATCTTTATTAATGATATTGGTAGTAAAGGTGTCATCATTAAAGGCGGTCATTCAAATGATACTGATATAGCAAAAGATTATTTATTTACTAAAGAAGATGTTCAAACATTTGAAAATGAACGATTTAAAACAAAACATACGCATGGAACAGGGTGTACATTTTCAGCAGTTATAACGGCAGAACTTGCAAAAGGTAGACCATTATTTGAGGCTGTACACAAGGCTAAAAAGTTTATTTCAATGAGTATACAATATACGCCTGAAATCGGCCGTGGTAGAGGTCCAGTGAATCATTTTGCATATTTAAAGAAAGAGGGATTAGACGATGAATTATCTAAATAAAATACGTATTGAAAACCCATTAACAATTTGTTATACAAACGATGTAGTTAAAAATTTTACAGCGAATGGTTTATTAAGTATTGGTGCGAGCCCTGCAATGAGTGAAGCTCCCGAAGAAGCTGAAGAATTTTACAAAGTTGCACAAGCGCTATTAATCAATATCGGTACTTTAACAGCACAAAATGAACAAGATATTATTGCGATTGCTCAAACGGCAAATGAGGCAGGCTTACCTATTGTATTTGACCCTGTAGCTGTTGGTGCTTCTACATATCGAAAGCAATTTTGTAAATTATTATTGAAATCAGCGAAAGTATCAGTAATTAAAGGCAATGCATCTGAAATATTAGCGTTGATTGATGATACAGCAACTATGAAAGGTACAGATAGTGATGCTAATCTTGATGCGGTTGCAATAGCGAAAAAGGCTTACGCAATATATAAAACTGCAGTAGTAATCACAGGTAAAGAGGACGTTATTGTTCAAGGTGATAAAGCCATCGTATTAGCTAATGGATCTCCATTATTAGCACGAGTAACTGGAGCTGGTTGTTTATTAGGAGGCGTTATTGCTGGATTTTTATTTAGAGAAACAGAACCAGACATAGAAGCGTTAATTGAAGCGGTAAGCGTATTTAATATTGCTGCTGAGGTAGCTGCTGAAAATGAAAATTGTGGTGGTCCTGGTTCGTTTTCACCATTGTTGCTTGATACGTTATATCATTTAAATGAAACATCCTATCAACAACGGATTCGCATTCAAGAGGTGGAATAATATGTTTAACCAATCGTATCTAAATGTGTATTTTATTTGTGGGACCTCCGATGTTCCGAGTCATCGAACTATTCATGAAGTATTAGAAGCAGCATTAAAGGCAGGGATTACACTTTTCCAATTTCGAGAAAAGGGTGAATCAGCTTTAAAAGGAAACGATAAACTTGTATTAGCTAAAGAATTACAGCATCTCTGTCATCAATATGATGTGCCTTTTATCGTTAATGATGATGTATCCTTGGCAAAAGAAATTAACGCGGATGGTATACATGTCGGTCAAGATGATGCGAAAGTCAAAGAGATAGCACAATATTTCACTGATAAAATTATTGGACTAAGTATTAGTGATTTAGGTGAGTATGCAAAATCTGATTTAACTCATGTTGATTATATAGGTGTTGGACCAATCTATCCTACGCCGTCAAAGCATGACGCGCATACACCAGTAGGTCCAGAAATGATTGCAACATTTAAAGAAATGAATCCGCAACTACCGATTGTAGCTATTGGCGGTATAAATACTAGTAACGTGGCGCCGATTGTAGAAGCAGGTGCCAATGGAATTTCAGTCATTTCAGCCATTTCTAAAAGTGAAAATATTGAAAAGACTGTTAATCGATTCAAAGATTTTTTTAATAATTAGTTAAATTTTTCCACTTATTGTTTCATACGTACTCATTAATGTGATAGAATAAATCCTATGTGAATATAATGATAGAGGTGGAAAAATGAAGAAAAAAGCGTTACTACCATTATTTTTAGGTATTATGGTCTTTTTGGCTGGTTGTGACTATTCTAAACCTGAAAAACGTAGTGGGTTTTTCTACAATACATTCGTAGATCCAATGAAAAATGTATTGGATTGGTTGGGAAATAACTTATTAAACGACAATTATGGTTTAGCTATTATTATCCTTGTATTGGTAATTCGTATTATTTTATTACCATTCATGTTGTCAAACTATAAAAATAGTCATATGATGCGTCAAAAAATGAAAGTTGCAAAGCCAGAAGTTGAAAAAATTCAAGAAAAAGTGAAACGTGCGCGTACTCAAGAAGAAAAAATGGCTGCAAACCAAGAATTAATGCAAGTATATAAAAAGTATGACATGAACCCGATTAAGAGTATGTTGGGTTGTTTACCAATGCTAATCCAATTGCCAATCATCATGGGATTATACTTTGTACTTAAAGACCAACTTGTAGATGGTTTGTTTAAATATCCACACTTCTTATGGTTCGATTTAGGACGTCCTGATATTTGGATTACAATTATTGCCGGTGTTTTATACTTTATACAAGCATATGTATCAAGTAAAACGATGCCAGACGAACAACGTCAAATGGGTTACATGATGATGGTCATTTCACCAATTATGATTATCTGGATTTCATTAAGCTCAGCATCAGCACTTGGTTTGTACTGGTCAGTCAGTGCGGCGTTCCTTGTAGTTCAAACACACTTTGCGAACATTTATTATGAAAAAGTCGCTAAAAAAGAAGTACAACCTTTCATTGAAGCGTATGAAAGAGAGCACAACGGCGGCAGCAATAAAAAAGGCAAAAACACACAAGTAGTGTCTAAAAAGAAAAAGAAATAACCTTAGCAAGTCCAAATAATGTGCCCCCTAAAAGTTGAAGATAATTTTAACTTTATAGGGCGCACATTATTTTTCGCTTCAATAGTGAAACTTAGTGTCACATTATACAATATGTGATAAATAGAAACAGCAGTAAGATGATTTCAAATGTGAAAGTCATCCTACTGCTGTTTTTATTTGAAATAATATTAACGAGATTTCAGTATGTAAAAAGTGGTTAACAACAGAGTTGCTATTCTTCATTGCAATGTCATCTTGACACAATGATTCATCAGTGTAGCAGTATATGTCGCAACATTTCCAATGCAATTCACTAATACATGTAACAGTGTAAAATAATAACGTCACAACGGCATAATACACATTGCAACGTCCCAACAACATATCATAGAATCGTAACGGCATGGCATCAACACCAAACCGGGCTATAATACCATAACACCGCAACGCCGCATCATAGCACTACATCAAGCCGCATCGTGGTACCAGCACATCAAAGTAGCATGGCATCAACACCAAGCTCCCACAACAGCGCATCGCGGTACCAGCGCATCAAAGTAACATGGTATGACACCAAGCTTCCACAACAATACGCCATTACATCGCATCATCATACTACAACTCCAATGTCTAGTCGTGATAATTCCATTCCGTAAAAAACTGTTTCAAGTACATCATCATAAAGTCGTGACGTTCTTTAGCAATCATCTTCGCCGTATCTGTATGCATTAAAGATTCTAACTTAAGTAATTTTTCAAAGAAATGTTTAATTGCAGATGGTGGCAACTGTTCAACTAAATCATCATTAATCTTATCTAGTGATATTTGTTCTGTCCACATAGGTTCACCAAAGTGTCCTGCAAATTGAAATGTTCGTGCAACACCTATAGCGCCTATAGCATCAAGACGATCTGCATCCCTGACAATTTGACCTTCTAAAGATAAAGTGACATGATTGTTTTTACCATTGCGATAGCTCATATTATTAATAATAAATAAAATGTGCTCTTGATCTTCGGTTGATAGTGATAAAGAAGATAAAAATGACTTCAATTCAACATATTGTTTGTTAGCATCTACAACTTTTTCGTCAACGGTATCATGAAGCAAACATGCGAGTTCAATGACTAAAGTATCATTAACACCTTCATTTTCAGCGATTGATTTAGCTAAAGCAGTGACACGATATACATGCGCAATATCATGGCCTGTATAATCATTTTGATGAATAGATTCCATATATTTTTTGGCAGCACTAATGATGTCTGATTGTTGCATTAAAGTTACACTCCCCATATTTCTATTTTATAAGATAGGTGACAATAATTGTGAAATACCTTCTTTAAATTTAATCCAAAGACTTCGCTTAGCATAACGTTCTTTTGTTAATTCAGAAGATACTGCTAAATCATCTATAAAAGCTTGTTTTAATTTTTTGGCAATTTGTTGGTCATAAATAAAGGCGTTGACTTCGAAATTCAATGTGAAACTGCGATGGTCCATATTAGCTGTTCCCACACTTGCAATTTCATCATCTATAACAAGTGTTTTTGAGTGTAAAAAGCCATTGTCGTAGTGAAATACTTTAACACCGGCATCTAATAAGGATGCTGCATTTTTTAAAGTAGCCCAAAAAACAAACGGATGGTCAGGTTTATTAGGAATCATGATATTGACATCAACACCACCTAATGCCGCAATTTTAATAGAATCTAAAAAGGCTTGATCAGGTATGAAATAGGGAGATTGAATATAAATCGATTTTTTAGCAGATGAAATCATTTTCAAATAACCGTATTTAATCTGTTCCCATTCTTCGTCAGGACCACTAGAAGCTATTTGAACGCCAATTGTTCCACCAGAATTTACATCTGGGAAATAACGATCATCATAGGAGATGTGGTCACGTGTGGCTTGTGAATTCCAATCTAGAATAAATCGTAATTGCAATGCATTCACTGCATCCCCGACAATTCGTAAATGCGTATCTCGCCAATAGCCGAATTTTTTTGATTTACCTAAGTACTCATCACCAACATTAAAACCACCAACATATCCAATTTGCCCATCTATTACAACAATTTTTCGATGGTTTCGATTGTTCATACGCAAGTTAATTAAAGGTAATTTTGATGGGAAAAATGCTTCAGCATGTCCACCTTTATTGCGAAACGGGCGTAAGCCTTTTTTACGCAGTCCACGAGAACCCATGTCATCATAAAGAATTTTAACTTCTACACCTTGTTCCGCTTTTTTACCAAGTTCATTTAAAATGGTACGACCTAATTCATCATTTTGAATAATATAGTACTGAAAATGAATATAATCAGTAGCATTACGGATGTCTTGTATTAAGTCATCAAATTTTTCTTGGCCGTCTGTGTATATTTTTAAATCGTTGTCTGTTGTTAAAAATGCTGCGTTATTATATAACAACATTTGAATCATTTCTTTAAATTTTACAATTTGATAATTGGAATTTGAAAAGTTTTCATTTTTTAAAGCAGCTAATTGCTCATCAACGATTAACTCTAATCCTTTTTTATCTTCCTTATCAATTTTGAAAATTTGGTCACGTTGAATTTGTCGTCCTAATAGTAAGTATAAAATGAAGCCGAATAAAGGCAAGAAAACTAAGACTAGTAACCAAGCCCAGATAGAATTGGCAGAACGTCTTTCCATGAAAATAATGGTAAAGGCGAATAATAAGTTTAAAATAAATGCACCAATAAATATTGAATTTAAAATAATATTAGAATGCTTGAGTGCAATGGATAATAACTCTATCATTTGAAACCTCCCATCGAAAATCTTAAACGAGTAGTATATCTTATTAATTGTATCATGAAGCAATTTAAATATCATGACAATTTAGTTTGAAAAACACACTTTGTGTTGACGTTGTGTTTTATGGGATATAGTATAGTAAGGAATGTAAATGAAGGAGTGAATGCTATGACTGAACAAGATAATGCACATCATTCTGAACAAATAAAAACGAATCTTAAATCACGTTTAAATCGAATTGAAGGACAAGTGAGAGCGATTAATCGCATGATTGAAGAAGATGTCTATTGTGATGATGTCCTTACGCAAATAAGAGCGACACGTTCGGCGTTAAACAGTGTTGCGATAAAGTTATTAGAACAACATATGAAAAGTTGTATTATGAATAAAGTTAATCAAGGTGCTCAGGAAGAAGCAATGGAAGAGTTATTAGTGACTTTTCAAAAATTGATTAAAGACTAAAGGAGTTTAAGATGATACATCAAAATACGATTTACACAGCGGGAATTGAAACAGAAGAACAAGTAAGTCAATTGACAGAACGCATTTCAAATATGATAGGTGTTCATCAAGTGAATATTAATATAATAGACGGTCAAGTAACTGTATCGTATGAGACGCCAGCAAATTTGAATAGTATTGAAAAAGAAATCTATGATGAAGGATACAAAATTGTATTTTAGGGTATAATGTAGAGTGCGCTATAGATTTTAATTTTGAAAATAAATTAAAAAATTTGTAAATGATGTAGTAAAGGTATGTCGAATAGGGTAAGATAATATTGAAAGCGATCCAAACGAGGTGATAATAATGAAACGTCCTGAAAAGATTCAAAATGTAGTCAAACTATTGTCATCATTAGGTGTGAATATTAAAAAAACTAAATCTCGTTTAGACATTATTAATACTTTGCCAGCATCTAATAAAGTAAGTCACGAATTAAAATAATTGACTGTGATTGTGAATCACACACCGTTAAAGCTATCGTCGGACTATTCGATGATAGCTTTTTTGACTGTATTTACTAAAATGAAAGCAAGTACTATATAACAGAATCCCTCTTTAGAGTGTACATTTTACAATGTGTACTTCAAAGAGGGATTGTTATTATCGAGTAATATCTATATATGACATTTTAAATCGACGACATAAATTGACTATATAACGTCATCTTGAAAAGTTATGATATTTGAAACTCAAAATAGTTTAAATTAATTACTTTTTGGATGGTATAAATCTACATATCTTTTTGGTTCATGATAATAAATTGATAAGACTATACCTATTCCAGTCATCATACTCCATAGCGCACTACCACCATAACTAATAAATGGTAATGGAATACCAGTGATTGGTAACAACTGAATTGTCATACCAATATTTTGTAAAATATGGAACACAAGTAAAGTGACGAAACCAACGATAAAGATTTTGTTAAATTGATCTTCAATTTTCGCAGCTAATCTTATTAGATGGAAGATTAAAAATAAAAATATTAAGATCAATATGACAGAACCGATAAAACCTAGTTCCTCTCCAATCACTGAAAAGATAAAGTCAGTATGATTTTCAGGTATATAAACTTCACCGTGATTGTATCCTTTACCTAGTAACTGCCCAGAACCGATAGCTTTAAGTGATTCAGTTAAATGATAGCCATCACCACTACTATATGTATAGGGGTCAAGCCATGAATTGATTCGTCCCATTTGATACAGTTGGACACCTAATAAATTTTCAATTAATGCGGGTGCATATAGAATACCTAAAATGACTGTCATTGCACCAACAATACCTGTAATAAAGATAGGTGCTAAGATACGCCATGTTATACCACTTACTAACATCACACCTGCAATAATTGCAGCTAATACTAATGTAGTTCCTAGGTCATTTTGCAGTAATATTAAAATACTTGGTACTAACGAGACACCAATAATTTTGAAAAATAATAACAAATCACTTTGGAATGATTTATTGAATGTGAATTGATTATGTCTAGAAACGACACGCGCTAATGCTAAAATTAAAATAATTTTCATGAATTCAGATGGCTGAATACTGATAGGGCCAAACGTGTACCAACTTTTGGCACCATTGATAATAGGTGTAATAGGTGACTCAGGAATAACGAGCAAGCCTATTAATAATAGACAGATTAAGAAATACAATAAATATGTATAATGTTTAATCTTTTTAGGTGAAATAAACATGATGATACCTGCAAAAATTGCACCTAAAATGTAATAAAAAATTTGTCTGATACCGAAATTAGCACTGTATTGACCACCGCCCATTGCCGAGTTAATAAGCAGAACACTGAAAATTGCTAAAACAGCTATAGTGGCTACTAATACCCAGTCTACTTTGCGAAGCCAATGCTTATCCGGCTGTTGACGAGATGAATAATTCATTGCAAACTCCTTTTATACTCACTAATGTTTATATCAATTTTACATGACTTTTTAAAAATTAGCTAGAATATCACAGTGATATCAGCTATAGATTTCAATTTGAATTAGGAATAAAATAGAAGGGAATATTGTTCTGATTATAAATGAATCAACATAGATACAGACACATAACGCCTCGTTTTTAAAATGCAAAATAGCATTAAAATGTGATACTATTAAGATTCAAAGATGCGAATAAATCAATTAACAATAGGACTAAATCAATATTAATTTATATTAAGGTAGCAAACCCTGATATATCATTGGAGGAAAACGAAATGACAAAAGAAAATATTTGTATCGTTTTTGGAGGGAAAAGTGCAGAACACGAAGTATCGATTCTGACAGCACAAAATGTATTAAATGCAATAGATAAAGACAAATATCATGTTGATATCATTTATATTACCAATGATGGTGATTGGAGAAAGCAAAATAATATTACAGCTGAAATTAAATCTACAGATGAGCTTCATTTAGAAAATGGAGAGGCGCTTGAGATTTCACAGCTATTGAAAGAAAGTAGTTCAGGACAACCATACGATGCAGTATTCCCATTATTACATGGTCCTAATGGTGAAGATGGCACGATTCAAGGGCTTTTTGAAGTTTTGGATGTACCATATGTAGGAAATGGTGTATTGTCAGCTGCAAGTTCTATGGACAAACTTGTAATGAAACAATTATTTGAACATCGAGGGTTACCACAGTTACCTTATATTAGTTTCTTACGTTCTGAATATGAAAAATATGAACATAACATTTTAAAATTAGTAAATGATAAATTAAATTACCCAGTCTTTGTTAAACCTGCTAACTTAGGGTCAAGTGTAGGTATTAGTAAATGTAATAATGAAGCGGAACTTAAAGAAGGTATTAAAGAAGCATTCCAATTTGACCGTAAGCTTGTTATTGAACAAGGCGTTAACGCACGTGAAATTGAAGTAGCAGTTTTAGGAAATGACTATCCTGAAGCGACATGGCCAGGTGAAGTCGTAAAAGATGTCGCGTTTTACGATTACAAATCAAAATATAAAGATGGTAAGGTTCAATTACAAATTCCAGCTGACTTAGACGAAGATGTTCAATTAACGCTTAGAAATATGGCATTAGAGGCATTCAAAGCGACAGATTGTTCTGGTTTAGTCCGTGCTGATTTCTTTGTAACAGAAGACAACCAAATATATATTAATGAAACAAATGCAATGCCTGGATTTACGGCTTTCAGTATGTATCCAAAATTATGGGAAAATATGGGCTTATCTTATCCAGAATTGATTACAAAACTTATCGAGCTTGCTAAAGAACGTCACCAGGATAAACAGAAAAATAAATACAAAATTGACTAACTGAGGTTGTTATTATGATTAATGTTACATTAAAGCAAATTCAATCATGGATTCCTTGTGAAATTGAAGATCAATTTTTAAATCAAGAGATAAATGGAGTCACAATTGATTCACGAGCAATTTCTAAAAATATGTTATTTATACCATTTAAAGGTGAAAATGTTGACGGTCATCGCTTTGTCTCTAAAGCATTACAAGATGGTGCTGGAGCTGCTTTTTATCAAAGAGGGACACCTATAGATGAAAATGTAAGCGGGCCTATTATATGGGTTGAAGACACATTAACGGCATTACAACAATTGGCACAAGCTTACTTGAGACATGTAAACCCTAAAGTAATTGCCGTCACAGGGTCTAATGGTAAAACAACGACTAAAGATATGATTGAAAGTGTATTGCATACCGAATTTAAAGTTAAGAAAACGCAAGGTAATTACAATAATGAAATTGGTTTACCTTTAACTATTTTGGAATTAGATAATGATACTGAAATATCAATATTGGAGATGGGGATGTCAGGTTTCCATGAAATTGAATTTCTGTCAAACCTCGCTCAACCAGATATTGCAGTTATAACTAATATTGGTGAGTCACATATGCAAGATTTAGGTTCGCGCGAGGGGATTGCTAAAGCTAAATCTGAAATTACAATAGGTTTAAAAGATAATGGTACGTTTATATATGATGGCGATGAACCATTATTGAAACCGCATGTTAAAGAAGTTGAAAATGCAAAATGTATTAGTATTGGTGTTGCTACTGATAATGCATTAGTTTGTTCTGTTGATGATAGAGATACTACAGGTATTTCATTTACGATTAATAATAAAGAACATTATGATCTGCCAATATTAGGAAAGCATAATATGAAAAATGCGACGATTGCCATTGCGGTTGGTCATGAATTAGATTTGACATATAACACAATCTATCAAAATTTAAAAAATGTCAGCTTAACTGGTATGCGTATGGAGCAACACACATTAGAAAATGATATTACTGTGATAAATGATGCCTATAATGCAAGTCCTACAAGTATGAGAGCAGCTATTGATACACTGAGTACTTTGACAGGGCGTCGCATTCTAATTTTAGGAGATGTTTTAGAATTAGGTGAAAATAGCAAAGAAATGCATATCGGTGTAGGTAATTATTTAGAAGAAAAGCATATAGATGTGTTGTATACGTTTGGTAATGAAGCGAAGTATATTTATGATTCGGGCCAGCAACATGTCGAAAAAGCACAACACTTCAATTCTAAAGACGATATGATAGAAGTTTTAACAAGCGATTTAAAAGCGCATGACCGTGTATTAGTTAAAGGATCACGTGGTATGAAGTTAGAAGAAGTTGTAAATGCTTTAATTTCATAGAGATTAGTCGAGCGACCTTTTACTTATAAAAATGATTTGAATTAATACTAAAAGATTACAAAGAAGAGGTGGTTTTGTGTGTAAATACAAAATTGCCTTTTTCTTTTTATGTTAGATCTATAAATTTGAAACTAAATCAAGGTTAATTCTATGTACACACTTTATATAGGAAGTAGTTTGAATGTTTATATAATATTTTACAAAAATATGTAGTATTATAATGTCTAATTTCACATGTGTTTCAGTAAAATTTGTTGTGGAATGTTAACGATATACGTATTTTATAAAAAATTTTTTATAATGATTATTCGAATGATGCGTAACGCTTACATCTTATCTAATGCTAGCTTTTTGACAAAAATATGACAATCAATTAATGTGATTCTAATAAATATTCGCAAATTGCTTTATTGCGATTAAATTTTTTTGGTGGTACTATATAGAAGTTGATGAAATATTAATGAACTTATATGCAAAAGTATATTGAGAAATAAACAGGTAAAAAGGAGAATTATTTTGCAAAATTTTAAAGAACTAGGGATTTCGGATAATACGGTTCAGTCACTTGAATCAATGGGATTTAAAGAGCCGACACCTATCCAAAAAGACAGTATCCCTTATGCGTTACAAGGAATTGATATCCTTGGGCAAGCTCAAACCGGTACAGGTAAAACAGGAGCATTCGGTATTCCTTTAATTGAGAAAGTAGTAGGGAAACAAGGGGTTCAATCGTTGATTTTAGCACCTACAAGAGAATTGGCAATGCAGGTAGCTGAACAATTAAGAGAATTTAGCCGCGGACAAGGTGTCCAAGTTGTTACTGTATTCGGTGGTATGCCTATCGAACGCCAAATTAAAGCCTTGAAAAAAGGCCCACAAATCGTAGTCGGAACACCTGGGCGTGTTATCGACCATTTAAATCGTCGCACATTAAAAACGGACGGAATTCATACTTTGATTTTAGATGAAGCTGATGAAATGATGAATATGGGATTCATCGATGATATGAGATTTATTATGGATAAAATTCCAGCAGTACAACGTCAAACAATGTTGTTCTCAGCTACAATGCCTAAAGCAATCCAAGCTTTAGTACAACAATTTATGAAATCACCAAAAATCATTAAGACAATGAATAATGAAATGTCTGATCCACAAATCGAAGAATTCTATACAATTGTTAAAGAATTAGAGAAATTTGATACATTTACAAATTTCCTAGATGTTCATCAACCTGAATTAGCAATCGTATTCGGACGTACAAAACGTCGTGTTGATGAATTAACAAGTGCTTTGATTTCTAAAGGATATAAAGCTGAAGGCTTACATGGTGATATTACACAAGCGAAACGTTTAGAAGTATTAAAGAAATTTAAAAATGACCAAATTAATATTTTAGTCGCTACTGATGTAGCAGCAAGAGGACTAGATATTTCTGGTGTAAGTCATGTTTATAACTTTGATATACCTCAAGATACTGAAAGCTATACACACCGTATTGGTCGTACGGGTCGTGCTGGTAAAGAAGGTATCGCGGTAACATTTGTAAATCCAATTGAAATGGATTACATTAGACAAATTGAAGATGCTAATGGTAGAAAAATGAGCGCACTTCGTCCACCACATCGTAAAGAAGTACTTCAAGCACGTGAAGATGACATCAAAGAAAAAGTTGAAAACTGGATGTCTAAAGAGTCAGAATCACGCTTGAAACGCATTTCTACAGAGTTGTTAAATGAATATAACGATGTTGATTTAGTTGCTGCACTTTTACAAGAGTTAGTAGAAGCGAATGATGAAGTTGAAGTTCAATTAACTTTTGAAAAACCATTATCTCGCAAAGGCCGTAACGGTAAACCAAGTGGTTCTCGTAACAGAAATAGTAAGCGTGGTAATCCTAAATTTGACAGTAAGAGTAAACGTTCAAAAGGATACTCAAGCAAGAAGAAAAGTACAAAAAAATTCGACCGTAAAGAGAAGAGCAGCGGTGGAAGCAGACCTATGAAAGGTCGCACATTTGCTGACCATCAAAAATAATTTATAGATTAAGAGCTTAAAGATGTAATGTCTTGAGCTCTTTTTTGTTTTCAATAACTGATTCTCTGTAGATATCAAAGTACTAACGTTTTAAAGGTTAAATATTTAATTGGATTGAGATCTGTGTGCGGTTATATCATTCTGTGTAAATATAAATATGAATCTAGAATATAACGACTACTTAAATTAAGAATAATCGAACATAAATAAACTTTATAAAAGTAATTTCGGTATCATGTTCTTGTAAAAAACAATAGGGCATTTTGCTGACACTAGTGCGCGATAAATAATAAGTTGAATATAAAAAAGATCACTGCCAATCATTCGTTTAATGGCAGCAATCTTTTTTATTTAATTATTTCTCTTTCCACTGCAACATTTGATATCCAATGCGTGGATGTGTTTTAATAATATCTTTTGCGTCCTCGTGACATTGTGAAAGTTTTTGTCTTAATGATGTCATATGCACTCTTAAACTAGGCATTTCAGTCTTATTAACATAGCCATATATTCGTTTTAATATCATCTCATAAGTGAGTACTTTTCCTTTATGATTTGCCAATAGTTCTAACAAGCTAAATTCATTTGGTGTCAAATGTACCTCCTGATTATTAATAACAACAGATTTGGAGCCAAAGTCGATGCTTAGCAAACCGTTAGTAAATACAATGTTAGTTTCTTGATGTGACTTAGCGATTCTTTCGATGACTCGAATTCGTGCCCGAAGCTCATCAACATTAAAAGGCTTAGTCATATAGTCATTCGCACCGTTATCTAAAGCTTGAATAATTGTTTGTTCTTCTTGTCTTGCACTTATTACAATGATAGGAATGTCAGTATGTTGCCTGATTTCTGAAATCAAACATAATCCATCTTTATCTGGTAAACCTAAATCTAATAAAATGACATCTGGTTTATCGATTTGAATTTTAAAGTGTGCTTGTGTGGCATTTTCGGCTGTAGTTACATTGTAATAATCTAAAGTTAATGCAACATCAAGTAAATGTGTGATTGCGTGATCATCTTCAATTATCAATATTTTAGATTGCATTATATGTCTCCTTCATTAAAGTCTGTATCTATATTGAAATAGAATATACTGCCGTGTGGTTGGTTTGGTTTATATTGTAAGTTTGATTGATGTTTGTGTAGGATAGTCTGTACTAAATATAAGCCTAGTCCCATGCTTTCTTTTTGGTTATCTTTAAAATATTTATTTGATCCTGTGTAAAAAGGCTCGAATATCTTTTGTTGTTCTTCTAAACTAATTCCAGGTCCTTCGTCTATAACGGCAAATTCGATTTGTTCATCGCTAGCATAACGAATAGATAAATTGATTTTGGTGTCAGTAGAAGTGTGTTTAACTGCATTTTCAATCAAATTGAATAAAGCTTGTAAAATCAACTTACTGTCAATGTGTATAAACTGTAAATCTACTGAGGATGATACAGTTATACGCTTTTTTAAATGGCGACGTTCTAAAATCATATCGATTTCTTCTACTAATTCACTAACGAGATAAGGTTGCAATTTTATCTGAACATTTGATGATTGTAATTTTGTTAATGATAAAATATTTGTCACTAAAAGATATAAATACTGACTTTCTTGAAAACTATGCACAAGTAATTGTTCCTTTTCTATGATAGACATATCTTTACTATGTGATACTAAAATATCTAAATTTCCCATAATTGTTGTTAACGGTGTACGTATGTCATGCGAAATTGATCTTAAAAAATTTGAATGTGTCAGTTGACGTTCAGCCTGTAACATGGATTCTCTCGTTTGTTTAAGTAACGTCACATTTTCAACGGCGAGAGAAAGTTCATTTAACATTGATTCTAATATTGATGCATCATATGGATTAATCACTTGAGAACTTTGGCAATCAATGGCTAGAATGCCTTTAATCGGAGATGTGCCAATTGGTATCAACCATTTATTAATGCCTGGAAATGTATCTGTTGTTGCACCAGCTTGTCTTTCATTTTTAATTACCCAGCTTAATGCTTGTTCATGCTGTTGAGTCTTATTATCGATATGGTTTTGCAATGGTATTGTTTTAATTACTTTGGATTGATTGATAACGTATATAGTAATTGATCGTTGCAATAATTGATTAATTTGGTATCCAGCATTTATTAGTAAGTTTTCAACTGTATAAGTTTGTTTAATCGAATCATTAAATTGAAATAATAAATCTGTACGATAAAGTTGCTTTTTAGTAATGGAGTATTGGAATTTAATTTGTTTTAATAAAGCACTCGTTAAAATACTTGTTAAAATGCTAACGATAAATGTAATAGGATAGTCAAAGCGGTATACTTCAAATGTATATCTAGGTTCCGTAAAAAAATAATTAAAAACAAATACGTTAATAATTGCTGCTAAAAAGCCAATGATGTAGGACCGCGTCCAAATGGATAATAAAATGATGCCGATGAGAAAAATCATTAAAATAATCGTACTAGACTCATGCTTATCAAGTTGATAAATCCATAGTCCCATCATTACACAAATTATTTGAATCAAAATCATTTTTAACATATCTATAGCGAAACGTTTGCCTTTAGGACGATAGGGTGACTTGTTCATTTTCAATTCAACAGGTATTTGTTTGATTGGAACGATTTCGATTTTATAGCTATGTTCAAAGGACATTAAATGGTCAATTAAAGGTTTATTGAAAAAGTCTCGCCACTTATTTCTAATATGTTGTCCGATAATTAATTTGGTTACATCTTGATTTTTACACCATTCGTCTAATCCTAATGCAACGGTTTGGCTATAAACTACTTTTACTTTTGCTCCTAATGATTTTGCAAGCATGAGATGTTGATGCACTTGCTTTTGACTATCTTTATATTGCCTGTTTTTTTCGAATACATCTATATAAATAGCAGTGAATTTTGCATGTTCTTTTTGAGCAATATGGAATGCCTCTTTAATTACTGCTTCATTATAAATGCTCCCACTAATTGCCACAGCAATATGAGGTTTGAGTGACGTTTTATGGTTGTGTCGGACTTTTTCTTTATCACTCATCAAGTCGGCAACTGTTCTTAACGTCAATGTACGCAGTTCGCTTAGGTGGGCATACGTAAAGAAATTACTAAATGCTACATCTAGCCTATCCTTTTTATATACCTTGCCAGCTTTTAAGCGTTTAATTAATTGTTCAGGTGAGATATCTACGACTTCTAATACATCGGCGCTCATTATGAAATAGTCGGGTACACGTTCTTTAATATGTACACCGGTCATCAGTTCAATTTGACTACTTAAACTTTCAATATGTTGAATGTTCAAAGTAGTATGAACATCGATACCATGATTTAAAATTTCTTCAATATCCATATATCGTTTTTCATGACGATCTCTAGAAATGTTCGTATGTGCTAACTCATCGATAAGTACTATTGTCGGCGATTCTTCGATTATGCGGTCGACATCTAAATATTGAAAATGATGACTACCATATTTAGTAAAATTGGTTGCGATTTTAGGTAATTGTTCAGCTAATGCATTTGTTTCATCACGTTGATGGGGTTCAATATATCCTATTTTAATATCAACGTTACTTTGAAATAGTTCAATGGCATTTGAAAGCATCTCAAATGTTTTACCAACACCTGGACTGTAACCGATGTAAATTGTTAAAGATCCACGCTTTTTTCCTATGTTTAGCGATTCAGTGTTTGACATAACCTTCACCTCGATAGCAATATCATAATATTCTTCACAATTAAATGCTATAAAATTTATTTCTGCATACACATCTTAATGATTTCTTAATAACTAAGTTTGAAAATTAATGTTTCTCTCATAAACAAGTTGTTACGATGTTGTTATGTTGTAAGGAGGTTATGGCAATGCTCATCGTTTTATTATTGGTAGTTATTGCATTAGTTTTGTATTTATTTTATGCCTTAATTCGTAGTGAAAAATTTTAGAAATACATTAAGTGAGGGTTATCATGGAAATAATTTTGTTTCTAACAATGATGGTTATGATTGCGTATGTTTTTAGTGGATATCTATATCGCGTAGCATTGGTACAGTCGTCAAGAGTAGATTTAATATTTACTAGATTTGAAAATATGTGTTTTAAAATTATCGGCACAGATTTAGAACACATGTCAGCTAAAACATATGTCAAACATTTTCTAGCATTTAATGGATTTATGGGGTTTATAACATTTGTATTGCTAATAGTTCAGCAATGGCTTTTTTTTAATCCAAATCATAATTTAAACCAATCGATAGATTTAGCGTTTAATACAGCAATATCCTTTTTAACAAATAGTAATTTACAACACTATAACGGTGAATCAGGTGTGACATATTTAACGCAAATGATTGTAATGACATATTTAATGTTTACATCTAGTGCATCAGGTTACGCCGTTTGTATAGCGATGTTGAGACGTTTAACTGGATTGACTAATATCATTGGTAATTTTTATCAAGATATTGTTCGGTTTATTGTCCGAGTGCTTTTACCATTATCATGTTTAATTAGTATTTTATTGATGACTCAAGGTGTACCACAAACGTTGCATGCTAATTTAATGATTCGGACTTTAAGCGGACATATTCAACATATTGCATTTGGACCTATTGCATCACTTGAATCAATAAAACACCTTGGTACGAATGGTGGAGGATTTTTAGCAGGAAATTCTGCAACACCTTTTGAAAATCCAAATATTTGGAGCAATTTTATAGAAATGGGCAGTATGATGTTACTTCCTATGTCAATGTTGTTCTTATTTGGTCGCATGTTAAGTAGACATGGTAAACGAGTGCATCGTCATGCGCTGATATTATTTGTCGCAATGTTTTTCATTTTTATAGCAGTTCTTACATTAACTATGTGGAGTGAGTATCGTGGTAATCCAATACTAGCGAATTTAGACATTCATGGACCGAATATGGAAGGTAAAGAGGTACGGTTTGGAGCAGGCTTGTCAGCACTATTTACAGTTATTACGACGGCATTTACAACGGGTTCTGTTAATAACATGCATGATAGCTTAACGCCTTTAGGTGGATTAGGACCAATGGTATTAATGATGCTAAATGTTGTATTTGGTGGCGAAGGCGTAGGACTCATGAATTTATTGATATATGTCTTACTGACGGTGTTTATATGCAGTTTGATGGTTGGTAAAACACCAGAATATTTAAATATGCCAATTGGCGCCCGTGAAATGAAATGTATTGTCTTAGTCTTTCTCATACATCCAATTTTAATTTTAGCATTTTCAGCACTTGCTTTTATGATTCCTGGAGCAAGTGAAAGTATAACGAATCCGTATTTTCATGGTATCTCACAAGTTATGTATGAAATGACGTCAGCTGCTGCGAACAATGGATCAGGGTTTGAAGGACTGAAAGATGATACAACATTCTGGAATATCTCTACAGGAATCATTATGTTGCTTTCTCGTTATATACCAATTATTTTGCAATTAATGATTGCATCAAGTTTAGTGAATAAAAAATCATACCACCAAGATAAACATACAATAGCGATTGATAAACCTTATTTTGGCGTATCACTAATCGTATTTATCGTTTTACTAAGTGGTTTGACATTTATTCCAGTACTATTACTTGGTCCTATTGGTGAATTTTTAACTTTAAAATAAAGTAAAGGGATGGAAATAATGCATCATGTAAATAAATATTTCAATCAAACAATGGTGATAGAAGCTTTGAAAATGAGTTTTTATAAGCTGAATCCTAAACAATTAATAAAAAATCCGATAATGTTTGTCGTTGAGGTTGGAATGATTTTAACGTTGATATTAATATGTTTTCCTGACATATTTGGAACTAGCTATCTATCGCGAGGTTATTTGATTACAATTTTTATCATATTATTAATAACTATATTGTTTGCTAATTTTTCAGAAGCCTTTGCTGAAGGTCGTGGAAAAGCGCAAGCTGATAGTTTAAGACAAGCACAATCAAATTTAACTGCTCGATTGGTAGAAGAAAATGGTGCGTATCGGATAGTGAACGCCACAGAGTTAAAAGCCGGACAAAATATTCGGGTAGAAAATGGAGAAACAATCCCTGCTGATGGCGTTGTAATAAATGGATTAGCAACCGTTGATGAATCTGCAATTACTGGTGAGTCTGCACCTGTGATAAAAGAATCAGGTGGCGATTTTGATGGAGTCATTGGCGGTACACTTGTAACATCTGATTGGTTAGAAATACGTGTTGAGAGTGAAGCGGGTACATCTTTTTTAGATAAAATGATTGCCTTAGTTGAAGGGGCGGAAAGAAATAAAACACCAAATGAAATTGCACTTTTTACATTATTAACAACGTTAACAATTATATTTTTAGTCGTTATTGTAACATTATATCCAATAGCATCTTACCTGCATTTAATTTTACCTATTGCGATGCTCATTGCGTTAACAGTATGTTTAATACCAACGACAATCGGTGGTTTGTTATCGGCGATTGGTATTGCAGGCATGGATCGTGTTACTCAATTCAATGTATTAGCGAAAAGTGGGCGTGCTGTAGAAGTATGTGGAGATGTCGATGTAATGATTTTAGACAAGACAGGCACAATCACTTATGGCAATCGAATCGCTAGTGAATTTTTACCAGTGAATCAACAAATGTGGGAAAAATTGATAGTCGCTGCTTATATGTCATCAATCTACGATGATACGCCAGAAGGAAAAAGTATTGTGCGATTAGCGAAGCAGATGTATATAAATGAGCTGCCTAAAGACATTGATGGCACATATAAGCCTTTTACAGCTGAAACTAGAATGAGCGGAATCATTACAAATGAAATATCGGTATTCAAAGGTGCACCTAATAGTATGATAAATCTTGTCAAACAACAACAAGGCAATATTCCTCTTAATATTGAGTCTATCTGTATGGATGTATCGAGTAAAGGTGGCACACCATTAATAGTCATTGAAAACAATGTCATGCTTGGCGTGATTTATTTAAAAGATGTGATTAAAGATGGTCTTGTAGAACGATTTGCTGAATTGAGAAAAATGGGCATTGAAACAGTTATGTGTACGGGCGATAATGCTTTAACAGCAGCTACAATTGCAAAAGAAGCGGGTGTTGATAGATTTGTTGCAGAGTGTAAACCCGAAGATAAAATTAAAGTCATCAAAGATGAACAAGCGAAATGCCATATTGTTGCGATGACAGGAGATGGTACAAATGATGCACCCGCGCTAGCACAAGCGAATATAGGATTAGCTATGAACTCAGGGACAATTAGTGCTAAAGAGGCGGCCAATCTAATTGATTTAGATTCGAATCCTACAAAGTTAATAGAGGTTGTAAAAATAGGCAAACAATTATTAATGACGAGAGGTGCATTAACGACATTTAGTTTGGCTAATGACGTAGCAAAATACTTTGCAATTTTACCTGCACTAATGATGTCAACGATTCCAGAAATGACTTCACTAAATATTATGCATTTATCGTCACCTAAATCTGCAATCATATCAGCTTTGATATTCAATGCATTAATCATTGTTGCTTTAATTCCAATTGCCATGCAAGGTGTAAAAGTAAAGGGTTACAGCATTGATAGAATTTTTATAAATAATATGTTGATTTATGGATTAGGTGGATTAATCGTCCCGTTTTTAGGCATTAAATTAATAGATATGATTGTACAATTTTTTGTGTAAAGAGGAAGGAGTCTGTACCATGAATACGATAAGAAATAGTATTTGTTTAACGATAATAACTATGGTATTATGTGGATTTTTATTCCCGTTAGCTATCACGTTAATTGGTCAAATATTTTTTTATCAACAAGCAAATGGTAGTTTAATTACGTATGACAATCGTATAGTTGGATCAAAATTGATTGGACAGCACTGGACAGATACACGATATTTTCACGGGAGACCGAGTGCAGTTGATTATAATATGAATCCTGAAAAATTATATAAAAACGGCGTATCATCAGGTGGAAGGAATGAATCGAATGGAAACACTGAATTAATAGCACGCGTGAAACATCATGTTAAATTTGGTAATTCAAATGTAACAATAGATGCTGCAACAAGTTCTGGGTCGGGCTTAGATCCGCATATTACGGTTGAAAATGCATTGAAGCAAGCACCTCGCATTGCTGATGCTCGTCATATATCTACTTCAAGAGTGGCCGACTTGATTCAACATCGTAAGCAACGTGGTGTGTTAACAAATGATTATGTGAATGTGCTTGAACTAAATATTGCTCTTGATAAGATGAAAGATTGAACATAGATGAAAGGCATCATGTTGATAAAATTATAACATGGTGTCTTTTTAGCAATTCAAGCACTTTCTGCTTAACTAAATTTTTAGATGTACCTTTAGGAAGAATAAATTAGCATGAAATATTCCATATGCTATAATTATCAACATATAAAAATAAAATGAAATAGATTATAAATCCGTATAATTTTTTATTTGGGGAGAGGGGTATATGTCAGATTATACTAAGTTGTCTAAGAGTCCTAAGTCAGCATTGTTGTATTACTACATTACGAATGGCATAGAATTTATATTGAGTGTAGCTGTGTATGTCATTTTTTATTTTATATGGTTAAGATTTGAATGGCCTCAGTACTTAATTTATATTTTGTTGGTTTTAGGTGCTCTGAGTACATTAAAATTATTTATTAAACCTTTATGGCAATATCACTGTCGCTTTTATCAAATTGATCAACTAAGTGTACAATATCGCACATCATTTTTAATATATAAAGAAGAAACGAGTCGAATTGAACGTTTACAATACTTGTCGATTAAATCTAATCCAATTAGTAAAGTGCTTAATTTGTATAAAGTTGGATTTATGACTGCAGGTCATACTATTTATTTACCGATGATGTCTCATGACGATGTTAAAGTAATCGAAGCGAGAACTATGTCGAATTTGAGAGGGGTTGAAAGTGATGTCTGAACCTCAAAAATTACATCCGATTTCATATTTTAATGGCATAATTAATGCTATCAAACAAAACATAGTCGTCTTTTTTATTTTTGTTATCTTTCAATTGAAAGATTTTGATTATACGAATCCCGAATCATATTTATGGATAGGTATTGTATTTGTATTCTTTTTAATATCATACATTTCTCAAATTGTCGGAATTATGAACACGAGATATTGGATTGAGGATAATTATTTCATTTTAACAACAGGTATTTTTAATAAAAAGCGTAAAGAATTAAATATAAAACGTATTCAGTCCGTTGATATGACACAAGGGGTCGTCAATCAAATCATTGGTGGTGTGGATTTACAAATCAAAACGCCAAGTGATGGTATTGTGTTAAGTGTTATTTCGAAAAAACAAGGTGAATATCTTGAACGCTATATTGATCAATTGCAAACAGAGTTGAAGACAGAAATGGCGCAAAAGTCTAGTAATGAGCAGAATGGCAACCGTAATCATGACATTGAAGGTAATGTGGAAGACATCGCAGAAGGTCGGCTAGATGAAGTGCAGAACTCTGATAGTAAGCTTAATCAGAAAAATAAACGCATTCCTATATATCAAATGAATTTTAAAGAATCGCTATTTATGGCAATGACCAGTGGCGCCATTGGAGTGACGTTAGCAGCTTTAGTACCGATTTACGGCGCTGTAAGAGAGTTGATCCCATGGTCGAAGCTAAATTATGAAATTAGTCAATGGGTTCAAATTGTAAGTATTTCAGTATTAATCATCATTTTACTAGTATTAATAGTGGCATATATTATTGGAACGATTATAACGATGATAAGATTTTATGGCTTTTCGGTGATGCTTGAAAATGAGCAACTTAAAATTGAATATGGTCTCTTTAACAAGAAGAAAGTAACTGTACCAACGAAACGATTGCAAGCTGTTGTTGAACGTCAGTCATATATACGAAGATTATTTGGCTACACAGCAATACATTTTATCATCACAAGTGATTTTGAAAATAAAAAAATCGAAGATGATGACAATGATTCAGGTAGTGTACCGATATTGCCGTTTATTAAACGAGACAAAGCCTATCAAATTATCCAGAATTTAGTACCTGATTTATCTTATCAACAAGTTAATGAAGGTATGCCTTTGTCAGGTTTCCACAGACACTTTTTAATACCTAGTATTATTGTCATAGCTATGGCAGGAATTGGCTGTTATTTTTGGAATCAATTATTATTGTTATTTACGATTATAACGGTAGTCATTATTGGTTTATTTGTGATCAAAGGATATCTTTATGTCAAACATGCGGGTTTTAAAATGACAGAAGAACAAATTACTATCCAGAATTTCGAGCTATTGAAACGAAATATTTATTATTTTAAAGCGCATCACATTATAGGATTTGACACTTGGCAACATTCATTACTTAAACGCAACAATTTAAATAATTTTAGTTTTATTGTTGCTAAAGGTGTGGGAGCCCAATCGATTAACTTGAAATACGCAAGAAGTGAAGATGCAAATAAATTGAAGTCGTGGTATTTGAGAGGTGAAAATGATGAGGGATTATAATTATATGTCACCACACGCTAAAAAAGTGATGAGGTTAAGTGCTGTGCTGTTTTGGATACCAATAGCGCTTGTACTTTTAATAGCATTTAATATTTTGAACTGGCTATTTTGGGAGATATTAGATAACTATATATCCATTGTTAGTAGTGTGATTATAATATTACTTGTTGCTGTTTTCACGCTTGTAATAGTGCCAGTCTATCGATATAAGCACTGCAGATATGCATTTGAAAAACACCATTTGCGTGTACGAAACGGCATTTTATTTTTGGATGAAAAAGTAATACCATATTTTCGTATTCAAAATATTGATATCGATGTTGGACCTATAATGAGACGCTATCGATTAGCAACTTTGACACTTTATACAGCGGGTGGTCAAGCTGAAATTGAATTAATAGATAGAAGTGAAGCACGTAGATTGAAACGATGGTTAAATAACGAGAGACATTTAGAAAACAATAAAAATGAGGAATAATCAATGATACATGGAATTGGTGTAGATTTAATCGAAATCGATCGAATAAAAGTGTTATATAGTAAGCAACCAAAATTGGTTGAGCGGATTTTAACTAAAAATGAACAGCACAAATTCAACAATTTCACACATGAGCAACGTAAAATTGAATTTTTAGCTGGCAGGTTTGCTACAAAAGAAGCGTTCAGTAAAGCATTAGGCACAGGCTTAGGAAAACATGTAGCTTTTAACGATATAGACTGTTACAACGACGAACTTGGCAAACCAAAGATTGATTACGAAGGGTTCATCGTACATGTTAGTATCTCACACACTGAGCAATATGCGATGAGCCAAGTTGTTTTAGAAAAGTCAGCATTTTAAATTTGTTATACAATGATAATTAAGATCTAGTTTTAAAACGTGTGGGAATTACAGGAGGAAGTAATATGTCAGATAAATATTATAGATCTGCGTATATGAATGTAGATTTAAACGCTGTTGCATCAAATTTCAAAGTATTCAGTACATTACATCCAAATAAAACAGTGATGGCTGTCGTTAAAGCCAATGCCTATGGACTAGGTAGTGTTAAAGTAGCACGTCATTTAATGGAAAATGGTGCCACATTTTTTGCTGTAGCAACGTTAGATGAAGCGATAGAACTTAGAATGCATGGGATTACTGCTAAAATTTTAGTCTTAGGTGTGTTACCAGCTAAAGATATTGATAAAGCGATACAACACCGAGTTGCCTTAACGGTTCCGTCTAAACAGTGGTTGAAAGAAGCAATTAAAAACATTTCTGGTGAGCAAGAGAAAAAGTTATGGTTGCATATTAAATTAGATACAGGAATGGGACGTTTAGGTATTAAAGATACTAAAACGTATCAAGAAGTGATTGAAATCATTCAACAATATGAGCAACTTGTATTTGAAGGCGTCTTTACACACTTTGCCTGTGCTGACGAACCAGGAGATATGACAACTGAACAATATCAACGTTTTAAAGATATGGTCAATGAAGCAATTAAACCTGAATATATACATTGTCAGAACTCAGCAGGTTCTCTATTAATGGATTGCCAATTCTGTAATGCAATAAGACCAGGAATTTCCCTTTATGGATATTATCCATCAGAGTATGTACAGCAAAAAGTTAAAGTACACCTTAAACCAAGTGTGCAATTAATTGCTAATGTAGTTCAAACAAAGACGCTACAAGCGGGTGAGTCTGTAAGTTATGGTGCAACTTATACAGCTACTGATCCAACAACAATAGCATTGTTACCTATTGGATATGCAGATGGCTATTTACGCATTATGCAAGGTAGCTTTGTAAATGTAAATGGTCATCAATGCGAAGTTATTGGTCGCGTATGTATGGATCAGACAATTGTAAAAGTGCCAGATCAAGTTAAAGCTGGAGATTCGGTGATTTTAATAGATAATCATAGAGAAAGTCCACAGTCGGTAGAGGTGGCAGCTGAAAAGCAACATACTATTAATTATGAAGTGCTATGTAACTTGTCGAGACGTTTGCCACGAATCTATCATGATGGTGATCAACGTTTTGTAACAAATGAATTGTTAAAATAATATGGTCAGTGCATATAAAATTTGTTATCATTAGAGTAATTAAAGGTCATTTAATAACTTTTGGAATCAATTGGAGGTTCTCATATGTTATCTTTTAGTCAAAATAGAAGTCATAGCTTAGAACAATCTTTAAAAGAAGGATATTCACAAATGGCTGATTTAAATCTCTCCCTAGCGAACGAAGCTTTTCCTATAGAGTGTGAAGCATGCGATTGCAACGAAACATATTTATCTTCTAATTCAACGAATGAATGATTAGACGAGGAGATGTTTATTTAGCAGATTTATCACCAGTACAGGGATCTGAACAAGGGGGAGTCAGACCTGTAGTCATAATTCAAAATGATACTGGTAATAAATATAGTCCTACAGTTATTGTTGCGGCAATAACTGGTAGGATTAATAAAGCGAAAATACCGACACATGTAGAGATTGAAAAGAAAAAGTATAAATTGGATAAAGATTCAGTTATATTATTAGAACAAATTCGTACACTTGATAAAAAACGATTGAAAGAAAAACTGACGTACTTATCCGATGATAAAATGAAAGAAGTAGATAATGCACTAATGATTAGTTTAGGGCTGAATGCAGTAGCTCATCAGAAAAATTAGGCGTCTATTATATGTATTTTTCAGAGATAAATAAAATATTGATATAAAAGACAATAACTTTATAATAATTATAACTATTTCTAAATTCTGTACGAAGAATTTTCTTATAAACAAAGATTTTAGCAAATACCAGTTATGATATTCATATTTTTTATTATAAAAGGATGTCTTAAGTTTTTTAGGCTTTAGGTATTCCATCCTAAAGTTTTTTTTAGCTTAAAAGTATCATCTACAGCAAAATTGCAATCGACAAAATTGATATGTGCAATTAATTAAATGTTAGTAAGTGAATCATAATTATCCTTGCTTAAGCATTTGCTTTGTAAGGGAAGTGAGGAGGCAACTAATCGTGGAAGAATTTAAGCAACATTATAAGGGTTTAATTGATGAAAGTTTAACGTGCCAAGATAAAGTAGAATTGATAAAAAAGTGTGAGAAATACACTGACGAAGTGATTCGTAAGGACGTCTTGCCTGAAGACATTGTCGATATTCACAAAAACTATATATTGACGTTAAACTTAACGCGTGAAGATGTGTTCAAGACATTAGATGTCTTACAAGAAATCGTTAAAGGCTTTGGTTATAGTTATCGAGATTATCAAAGATTGGTAGATAAACTTCAAGTTCACGATAAAGAGATAGACTTAGCTTCTAGCTTACAACAAACAATGCTTAAAACAGATATTCCACAATTTGATAGTATTCAAATTGGCGTTATTTCAGTGGCAGCACAAAAAGTAAGTGGAGATTATTTTAATTTAATTGACCATAACGATGGCACAATGAGCTTTGCTGTTGCAGATGTCATTGGAAAAGGTATACCAGCTGCTTTAGCAATGAGTATGATAAAGTTTGGTATGGATTCTTATGGACACTCACAATTACCGAGTGATGGCTTAAAACGTTTAAATCGTGTTGTTGAAAAGAATATTAATCAAAATATGTTCGTCACAATGTTTTATGGTTTATATGAAGAAATGAACCATTTATTGTATTGTAGTTCAGCTGGTCATGAGCCTGGATATATTTATCGCGCTGAAAAAGAAGAATTTGAAGAAATTTCAGTTAGAGGTAGAGTGTTAGGAATAAGTTCACAAACACGATATCAACAACAAGAAATTCCAATATACCTTGATGATTTAATTATCATTTTAACGGATGGTGTGACTGAAGCTAGAAATAGTGAAGGTACCTTTATAGATAAACAAAAACTTTTAGAATATATTAAAAAACATAAACATATGCACCCACAAGATATTGTTCAAATTATCTATGAAGCAATTTTAAAGCTTCAAAACCCAAATAAAAAAGATGATATGACTATTTTGATTATAAAAAGAGTAAATTAATTTAAAAAAGAAGATTAGAAATTATTTCGATGGGTATATAATAATTTGAAATATAAATATGGTGGATACAGCGCTTAAAATGAAGATAAATATTTTTAATAAGTAGGAGTGTAATGAAATGAATCTTAATATAGAAACAACCACTCAAGATAAATTTTACGAAGTTAAAGTCGGTGGAGAATTAGATGTTTATACTGTGCCTGAATTAGAAGAGGTTTTAACACCTATGAGACAAGATGGAACTCGTGATATTTATGTTAATTTAGAAAATGTGAGTTATATGGATTCGACAGGTTTAGGTTTATTCGTAGGTACATTAAAAGCATTAAACCAAAATGATAAAGAGCTATACATTTTAGGTGTGTCAGATCGTATCGGTAGACTATTTGAAATTACTGGTCTTAAGGATTTAATGCATGTTAATGAAGGAACGGAGGTCGAATAACATGCAATCTAAAGAAGATTTTATCGAAATGCGCGTGCCAGCATCGGCAGAGTATGTAAGTTTAATTCGTTTAACACTTTCTGGCGTTTTTTCGAGAGCTGGTGCTACATATGATGATATTGAAGATGCCAAGATTGCAGTTAGTGAAGCTGTGACAAATGCAGTTAAACATGCATACAAAGAAAAAAACAATGTGGGCATTATTAACATATATTTTGAAATTTTAGAAGATAAAATTAAAATTGTTATTTCTGATAAAGGTGACAGTTTTGATTATGAAACAACTAAATCAAAAATAGGTCCTTATGATAAAGACGAAAATATAGACTTTTTACGCGAAGGTGGCCTAGGTTTATTTTTAATCGAATCTTTAATGGATGAAGTGACAGTATATAAAGAATCTGGTGTGACAATCAGTATGACTAAGTATATAAAAAAAGAGCAGGTGCGAAATAATGGCGAAAGAGTCGAAATCAGCTAATGAAGTTTCACCTGAGCAAATTAACCAATGGATTAAAGAACACCAAGAAAATAAGAATACAGATGCACAAGATAAGTTAGTTAAACATTACCAAAAACTAATTGAGTCATTGGCATATAAATATTCTAAAGGACAATCACATCACGAAGATTTAGTTCAAGTTGGTATGGTTGGTTTAATAGGTGCCATAAATAGATTCGATATGTCCTTTGAACGGAAGTTTGAAGCCTTTTTAGTACCTACTGTAATCGGTGAAATCAAAAGATATCTACGAGATAAAACTTGGAGTGTACATGTTCCGAGACGTATTAAAGAAATTGGGCCAAGAATCAAAAAAGTGAGCGATGAACTAACCGCTGAATTAGAGCGTTCACCTTCTATCAGTGAAATAGCTGATCGATTAGAAGTTTCGGAAGAAGAAGTGTTAGAAGCAATGGAAATGGGACAAAGTTATAATGCGTTAAGTGTTGATCATTCCATTGAAGCTGATAAAGATGGTTCAACTGTTACGCTATTAGATATTATGGGACAACAAGATGACCATTATGACTTAACTGAAAAACGTATGATTTTAGAAAAAATATTACCTATATTATCTGATCGCGAACGAGAAATCATACAATGTACGTTTATTGAAGGTTTGAGTCAAAAAGAAACGGGCGAGCGTATTGGTTTGAGTCAAATGCATGTTTCAAGACTTCAAAGAACGGCAATTAAGAAATTACAAGAAGCAGCACATAAATAGAATTTGCTTATTAATGATGCGTTTTATAATGAAAAATTCATACAATTATCCCTTGATTAGTCAATTGAAATCGAGGGGTATTTTTAATTTAATTAAGATTTTCGAATTAATGCATTATTAACGTAGTTTAATGTGTATCCACATAAATGTCGCGATATAGTATTAATAATTTAAGTGAGAAAGATATCTAATTGTCGACTTAAATAGGTGGATTGCTATTAGAATAAAAAAGTAGGCTTAGATTATGAAATTTAAGAAATGATGGTGTGTCATTTTCAATAATCTTAGTGCGTTTTAAAATATTATATGACCTAATAATTCGTTTTTAAAATTTTGGAAGTTAAAATTGCATTAAGTATCATACCTTAATAGAAGTACTTTAGAATATGTTAAAATAAATGAGTAAATTTAAGAAAAAGTGTGGGTTAAGTAAATGGACAATCAATTGATTAATTCAATCATAGAGAAATATCAATTTAGTAAAAAACAAATTGAAGCAGTGTTAACACTGCTTGAAGAAAAAAATACAGTACCATTTATTGCGAGGTATCGAAAAGAGCAAACTGGTGGACTAGATGAAGTTCAAATAAAGCAAATTGATGACGAATACCAATATATGGTCAATTTACAAAAACGTAAAGAAGAAGTTATCAAAAATATAGAACAGCAAGGATTACTTACTGAGGAATTAAAGAAAGATATTTTAAAACAGAACAAATTACAACGTGTTGAAGACCTATATAGACCTTTTAAACAAAAGAAAAAGACTAGGGCAACTGAGGCGAAACGTAAAGGATTAGAACCATTAGCGATATGGATGAAGGCAGGTAAACATGAAGTCTCAATTGAAGAAAAAGCACAACAATTTATAAATGAAGAAGTGCAATCGGTTGAAGATGCTATCAAAGGTGCGCAAGATATTATTGCGGAACAAATTTCAGATAATCCTAAATATAGAACAAAAATTTTAAAAGATATGTATCATCAAGGTGTGTTAACTACATCTAAAAAGAAAAATGCTGAAGATGAAAAAGGTATTTTTGAAATGTACTATGCATACAGTGAGCCAATTAAACGCATTGCTAATCATAGAGTTTTAGCTGTGAATCGTGGTGAAAAAGAGAAAGTATTATCTGTAAAGTTTGAATTCGATACGACATCAGTAGAGGACTTCATTGCACGTCAAGAAATCAATCATAATAATGTAAATCGCAGTTATATTTTAGAGGCGATTAAAGATAGCTTGAAACGCTTAATTGTCCCTTCGATAGAGCGTGAAATCCATGCTGATTTAACTGAAAAAGCTGAAAATCATGCAATAGATGTTTTTAGTGAAAACTTAAGAAATCTATTACTGCAACCTCCAATGAAAGGTAAACAAATATTAGGCGTAGATCCAGCATTTAGAACAGGTTGTAAATTAGCAGTCATTAACCCATTCGGTACTTTTATAGCAAAAGGTGTGATTTATCCGCATCCACCAGTTTCTAAAAAAGAAGCAGCAGAGAAGGATTTTGTACAAATGGTTAAAGCGTATGATGTGCAATTAATTGCAATTGGCAATGGTACAGCAAGTCGTGAAACAGAACAATTTGTTGCAGATTTAATTAAAAAGCATCAGTTGCCAGTACAATTCATCATTGTCAATGAAGCGGGCGCTTCAGTATACTCAGCATCAGAAATTGCTAGAGATGAATTTCCTGATTTTCAAGTGGAAGAAAGAAGTGCCGTATCAATTGGACGACGCGTCCAAGATCCATTAAGTGAATTAGTTAAAATCGATCCTAAATCTATTGGTGTTGGACAATACCAGCATGATGTTAATCAAAAAGCACTAGAAAATGCATTAACTTTCGTTGTTGAAACAGCAGTTAACCAAGTAGGTGTTGATGTCAATACAGCATCATCATCATTATTACAATATGTGTCTGGTCTAAGTTCGCAAATTGCTAAAAATATAATTGCATATAGAGAAGAAAATGGCGCAATAAAGCATAATAAAGAGTTAAGCAAGATTAAGCGTTTGGGTGCTAAAACTTTTGAGCAGAGTATAGGATTTTTAAGAATAGTAGACGGGTCAGAGCCATTGGATAATACATCGATTCATCCCGAAAGCTATAAAGTAACGTATCAGTTATTAGATAAACTCGGATTTGGTGGTAATGATTTAGGTAGTGATGCATTAAAAGCTAAATTAAATTCATTGGATATGGATGAACTGGCGATTGAATTACAAGTCGGTGTACCTACATTAGAGGATATTATTAAATCCTTGAAAGCACCTAATCGAGATCCAAGGGACGAGTTTGAAACACCAATCCTTAAATCCGATGTGCTATCAATTGAAGATTTAAAAGAAGGAATGAAATTGAGTGGCACAGTTAGAAATGTAGTAGATTTTGGAGCATTTGTAGATATAGGTGTTAAACAAGATGGCCTAGTCCATGTTTCGAAACTTTCTAAGAAGTTCGTAAAAAATCCAATGGATATTGTCAGTGTCGGTGATATCGTTGACGTTTGGATTTACAGTATTGACAAAAATAAAGACAAAGTATCATTAACGATGATTGATCCACATGAATAATGACAAACTTCAGCGAATGGTTGAGAACCTTTCGGAAGAAAAATTTGGACGTACGTTTCGACATTGTGCATATTTTAATAAAAGGTTACGTACAACAGGCGGACGTTATCTGTTAAAGTCCCATGATATTGAAATTAATCCAAAACAATATGAGCATTATGGAGAAGATGCTGTTGTAAAAATTATACTGCACGAATTATGTCATTATCACTTGCATATTGCTGGTAAAGGTTATCAGCATAAAGATCAAGATTTTAAACGATTGAGCCAACAGGTTGGAGCGCCTAGATTTTGTAACAGCATTGAAAGCTATCAACAACGGGCGAATTATGAATATTATTGCACTAAATGTCATGCAAAATATATACGTATCCGTAAAGTTGATACGAATCGTATGCGTTGCGGACATTGTAATGGAAAATTAAGAATGAAAAGACAATTGAAATAAGTACAATACAAATAGAGCTAATTCGAGTATATGTAAGATTATTTAGGAGTTGTATGGAATTTATATAGAATTTATCAGTGAGTTATTTTGATTGGTAAACATAGTAATTGAATAAGAAGAAATTGTGTTTATAAAATGTTTAAAGCCGAGATTGTCGTAATTTAATACTTCGCAATCGCGGCTTTTCTACTATTGATATAGGTAATGGCATAAATTGTGACTTGATAGGATGAAATTCAATTGATTAGATTAAAAATCTTGGCGTATTTTAGTAATGAATAATATACAAACTTTACCCAATTAAAGCTTTAAAGTAGCACAAAAGATAATTATACATTTTTAATGACATTTTGATTGAATTTTTCTATTGACTGTACAGCTTATAGTTAGTATGATTAAACACGTTCCTTAAAAAAGAACAAATTAAATAAACTTTGATTTGAAAGACAGTCAATTCTAAATTTAATTTATAAAATATGTTGACAATAAGTTCTTAATGTTTTATTATAAATAACGTTGTGTTAACAACTGATAACACAAATTAATTTAATGTAAAAAAACGATTAAAAGTTATTGACAAATATTTTTAATCATAATATAATAAATAACGTTCTGAAAAACGAAGATGTTTTAAATGCCTATATCCGCGGTCGTGGCGGAATGGCAGACGCGCTAGGTTGAGGGCCTAGTGGGAGAAATCCCGTGGAGGTTCAAGTCCTCTCGGCCGCATCAAAATTCTTAATTAAATAAGCGGGTGTAGTTTAATGGCAAAACCTCAGCCTTCCAAGCTGATGTTGTGGGTTCGATTCCCATCACCCGCTCCATAGATAATTTTAATGAACATTGAAAACTGAATGACAATATGTCAACGTTAATTCCAAAAAACGTAACTATTAGTTACAAACATTATTTAGTATTTATGAGCTAATCAAACATCATAATTTTTATGGAGAGTTTGATCCTGGCTCAGGATGAACGCTGGCGGCGTGCCTAATACATGCAAGTCG